>JAILFF010000001.1 GCA_024697705.1 Ruminococcus sp. | reverse complement strand
CTTCTTTAGAAATTGCCGATTTTTATTTTATTCGTTCGGTTTACTTTCTCCGAGTTGTTTTCTGCCGTCGCAGGCTTCTGTGGGGGAAACCCTTCTGAAGAAGGGTTATCCCCCACACCCCCTTCCTAAGACTTTTGGTTTGCCCTCACTTTGCGGTATTTTTTTGCTTTGCTTAAATTATGATAAAAGGAGCGTCCTCCAAAAGAGAACGCTCCTTGTTTTATTCTCGTTTAATTTCCCCCGATCCGGCTATCAATAACGGGCGTTCTCACTCGGAACGGTAACGGACGGCTTGGCGAGCTTGTCGTCGCCGAGAACGCCCTGAATACCTGCCGCAAGACCCGCAAGACCCTGGATCTCGCTCGGAATGATGATCTTCGTCGCCTTGCCGTCGGCAGCCTTCGCAAACGCTTCGAGGCTCTTGAGGCGGATAACAGCGTCGTTCGGGTGAGCGTCGTTCAGCTTGATGATACTGTCGGCAAGTGCCTGCTGTACCATCTGGATAGCCTGCGCTTCGCCCTCCGCTTCGAGGATCTTCTGCTGCTTAAGAGCGTCTGCCTGGAGTATCTTGGCTTCTCTGTCAGCCTGTGCGCGGAGGATCTTGGACTCCTTATCACCCTCTGCAACGAGTACCTGAGACTTCTTCTCTGCTTCTGCCTGAATAACCTTCTCACGGCGCTCACGGTCAGCCTTCATCTGCTTCTCCATCGAATCCTGGATCTCCGGAGGAGGAATGATGCTCTTCAGCTCAACGCGGATAACCTTGATGCCCCAGCGGTCGGTGGCTTCGTCAAGCACGCGGGTGATGTTCGAGTTGATAAGGTCGCGGGAGGTCAGCGTAGCTTCGAGATCGAGGTCGCCGACGATGTTACGCAGCGTGGTGGCGGTGAGATTCTCGATAGCCTTGATGGGACGCTCAACGCCGTAGGTGAACTGCATGGCGTTCGTTATCATGAAGAAGATTACCGTGTCGATCTTCATGGTAACGTTATCCTTTGTGATAACGTCCTGCGGCGGGAAGTCGATCACCTGCTCCTTCATGTTGACCTTCTTCGAGATACGGTCAACGAAGGGCATCTTTACATGGATACCCGTGCCCCAGGAGGTGTAATAAGCGCCGAGTCTTTCGATCACCCACTCATACGACTGGGGAACTACCTTGATGTTCCTGATGATAACAAGAACAAGTATCACTACGATTATCAGAATAATTACTACTGGATTGATCATATCATTTTCCTCCGATCTTTATTATCGTTTTGTTTGTCTTTTGTTTCTTTTTATCTGCACAAGTTTCCTGCCCTGCTTTGCTTTTTCATCTTGCAACGATAAGCTTCGAGCCGTCTATCTTTCTTACGGTCACTACCGAGCCCCGCTCGATATTCTTGCCGTCTGCCGACCGTGCTGCCCAGTAGGTACCGTCAAGCTTTACCCTGCCTTCGCCCGCCGCGTTGTCGATAGATTCAACGACAGTGGCGGTCTTGCCGATGTCCTGATCGGCTGTCGGGTCCTTGCCTTTCCTGCTTTGCAGCTTGGCAACAAGCGCCCGCGTCGCCACAAGCAGCACAACGCTGTAAACCACGAACACCGTAAGCTGACCCACAAAGCCGAACCCAAGTATCGCCGCCCCCATCGCGAACAGCGAAGCGATGGCGAACCATATCGACACCAGCGAATTGAGCGTCACGCCCTCGATTATGAGGAATACCACAAACGCAATAGCCCAGCCGACTACCGCACCGTTTGTCGAGGCGTATTCAAAGATACCTGTCATATCAAACAACTCCTTTCCTGTATATTGCCGATGTCGGCTTTATGCCGAAACATCTGTGTCGATTATCATTTTTTTGCAGTCGGGGCAGAAATTCGCTTCGATGGTGAACTGTGTAAGCTTCCATTTTGCGGCGGTAATATGCCCGGAGCCGTAAAGCTTGTCGATAAAGCCTGCTCTCGTCTCGCCTTCTTTCCAGGTTATCCCCTGTCTGCCGTCGCCCGACATTATGCCGTTCTTCATTTCTTTTCCGCAGTACGGGCAGATCATATCATTCATCTCCTTTAACTCACCGGTACAGATAGCCCTCTAAATTGTCTTCGCCGCAGTTAGCCCTTACCATGCTTACTATCTCCGCGAAGGGCGACTTTGACAGTGCCGCCGCTCTCGGAAGTTCCATCGCAAGCGCCATCGGCGAGTCGATATATCCGGACGGCGATTTCAGCTTGTAGGTAAACTCCCCGCCCTTCGTGATGATATGCAGCGTGTGTATAAGCTCCCTCTTCTCCGAATAGTTATTCGGTTTCGCACCAAGTCCGAGCGTAATAAATGCGTCGGTGATATCGCCGTAGGGTATTATTCTCGTGCCCTGAAACGGCATCTCTGCCACAACGCCGCAGTCGTTTGTATAGCATGACCCGGGCAAAAACAGCCACATAAATAATACCCCGATGAATCCGAAAATGCCCAGTACGATCAGCCATGATTGAAGAAGACACCCTCCGAGAACGGTAAGTATCACCATTGCCGCAAGAACATATCCGAAGACCTTTTCGGCAAATTCGCTCTTAACGTATACTTTCTTGCTCTCCATGACGTTTTTGCGCCTCCGCATTATTGTTTGCTTTACTCCGATAAAGACCTGTCACTATAAGAAATGCGACACCCATCTGAAATAGATCGACATCTCATTGTCCGTCAGTTTACCGTTTATGAACGCGATCACCACAACAGCGGTAACGATCAGGAAGATGCCCACACGCACTTCGGTTTTTTTATTCATACTCTTATCCTCCGATATCGCGGCGCTGTCTGATGGCGCGATGTTGTCTCTTTCTTTTGTCCCGCACTTTATTTAAACCCTTCCCTATCCTGTATTTATATCTTTTCTGTATATATCGGAAACCCGCGCTTTGCGTCGGGCATTTCGATATTGGTCTTATACTCTTCCGAAGGAGGATTTTTTCGCCTCCGCCTCTCTTAAAAAGGACGTCAGCGCCGCGGGTTTGGGATCCATACCCTTTTTTTCTCTTATAAAGCTTTCCGCAGCGCAGAAAGGCGAACCGAGAAGAAGTCGGTCTTTGGCGTAAACATCGTCTATCAGCGACTTATTGCAGATATTTCCGCCCGATTCTCTTATGACGATATTTCCCTGCTGAGTGACTATCGTCATTTTGTAGAAGAGCGAATATCCCGAGCTGCCGCGTGTACCGGTGGAAGCACATTCCGCATCGACCTTTACCCAGTCTACCTCGTCGTATGGGATAAGCTTCGTCTCGCCCAAAGCCTTGCGGTATTCGATACCCTCGTCTTTAAGGGTGATCTTAGCCCGCATAAACAACAGCGCGATGCCGAACAGCGTGAATATTATCCCGACAAATCGGGCGATGTCCGATTCGCGGAGAAATCCGAACACCCAGATCGGCACGCCCGAGAATAAGCATATTGCCGAAAGTCTCCCGATAAACGGGTCATCGACATTGTATGTCTTATCCATCACGCTGTCCCCTTTCTTTTGTATTTTTGATTTAACGTTTTGTTTTTCTTTCTTTTTCGTTTTGTTTTTTTCTTTTGTGTTTTTTCTGTCTTTTTTGATTTGTTTTTTGTCTTGCTTTTCTTTTTTGTTCTTTTTAGTTTTATTTCCGTTTCATTTCTTCACGCGGAACCTTTCGGGGTGATCCGCGTACAGCATTATCCTTCCGCACTCGGGACAGACGTAGCAGGTCAGGGTGCTTACGATCTCGGGATCGAACCAGCTCTCGCCGTATTTTATTACGTCGGAAAACCTCAGCCTTGCGTCGTTCGTCTGTGCTCCGCAGTCGCAGCACTTAACGTCCCTGACGGGTCTTTCAGCCTTTGCCATTTTCCTTTCCTCTTAACCTTGATCTGATAAATTCCGTGAGCTTGATAAGCTCGGTGTGTCCGTTCAGGGAATCTCCGCGAGCCGCCTCGTATTGATCGGGGATCCCGCAGTTCTCCTTGAATCGGTAAATATGATCGTCGGTGGAAATGGTAAGCACGTTCTCGAAATAAGCGCCTCTTTTTGAATGTCGGCAAAGACGGTTCTCGACCACCACCGAATTTACCTCTCCGTATTCAAAATAGCGTGTGAACAGTCCCGTGCAGATCTTGAATCCACATTCGTCAGCCGAATAGCTGCAAGGCAGATTAGACGACAGAAAAAGGGTCACGCCGATAAGCACCGGCACGATAAAGGGCAGCATCATAACAGGGATCACCACGCTGCGGGCACTGAGGACCGATGTTACGAATAACGCGGGCAGGATCAGCACCATGCAGAGCAGCCGCACCCGGTTGCTGCACGAGGTGAAATTTCCGCTGAGCGATGTCAGGTATCTGATATGCTCCGTGTATTTCCCGAAGTAATCCATACTGCCACACCCTTTCATATTACCGATGATAGAATTATAACACATCTCAAACGTTTTTGCAAATAATTTTGGTGGAATCGACGGCGTGAAATGCGGAAACGATACCGCAAGACAGGAAAAAAGAAAACCGCTCACAAGGTATTGATACCATGTGGAGCGGCAAGACACTCATTTGCCGGGTACGTTCACCGAATGATCGTCGGCGGGCTGCGACAGCTCGGAGATGATCTTTATGAACTCCTCGACATCGCCGAAGTCCTTATAGACCGAAGCGAAACGCACATAAGCCACATGGTCGAGCTTTTTCAGCCCCGCCAGCACCATGTTTCCGATCTCCTCGGTGGTAGTTTCGGTCTGCATACGGTTGGCAAAGGCATTTTCGATGTCGTCAACAAGGTGGTTCATATCATCGACGCTGACAGGACGCTTTTTCACGGCACTCTGTATACCCTTGCAGAGCTTCAGCCTGTCAAAGGGCTCAAAGCTCTTATCGCGTTTATATACCATAAGCTGAGGCTTTTCCACCACTTCGTAGGTAGTAAACCGCTGACCGCAGTTGGTACATTCGCGGCGGCGGCGTTTTCTCTCATCGGTGGGGCGCGAATCTATGACTTTGGTATCCTTATAACCGCAGAACGGGCATTTCATAGGCGGGTTTCCTTTCTCTCTGTGACGACATAGGTGACATCTCTAATCAGAATAATTATAACATATTTTTTTGCATTTTGCAAGTACTTTTATAAATTTTTCTGAATTTTTTATAATATTTTCCGTATTGATCTTTCCGAGAAGCCCGTCCGAATTTTTAAATCACAGCTATTGACAACCGCAAATATTTATGATATTATTAATTTGTAAGAAATTCCGCTTGATAAGCATAAATTTTAACTATCACATGAGGAGCGTTAAACGATATGAAAAGAACGTATATAGCCCTGACAGCCGCCGCGCTTCTGCTTGCGGGCTGCGGAAACGAAACGCCCGAAATGAGAAAAAAGACCGGCTCCGATCAAAGCGGTGACGCCGATGTTTCCGCTGCCGAAGGAAACTCGCTTTCCGTCGGCACGGCGGCGAATAATTCTTCTGCCGCCGTCGGCGCGGATACGACCGTCGGCGCAGGAAATACCGCTCCCGCTTCGGGCAACATTAACAATACAAACGAACCTTCGGGCGGAAACGAGCCTCATGATGCCGCCGCTGTTATCGCCGAGCAAAATACCCCCTACGACCCCATACAGAATACGCCGACCGATCACGTACAGAATACCTCGCCCGACCCGGGACAGAATACGCAGCACGACCCCGGACAGCCTTCCGTGCAGACTTCCGCCGTCCGCGAGGAACCCTCTCAGCCCGCAGCCGCCACCGAGCCTGCCGTTACAAATATTCCGCCGGAAGAACCGATAACACATTCCCCCGCGGAGGAGCCGCCCGCCGCTTCGACCGATTCAAAGCAGATCGCGGTCAGCAATATATTGCAGCACCCCGAACTGCCTGCGGGCTGCGAGACTACCTCGCTCACCATGCTGCTGAATTTCTACGGCATCGGCGCGGACAAGCTGGATATCGCGAGGAACTATCTGCCGAAGCAAGCCTTTTATTGGCAGGACGGCATTATGTACGGCGCGGATTTCCGCACGACCTTCGCGGGCGACCCCGAGGACGAGAACTCCTACGGATGTTATGCGCCTTGCATCGTCACCGCCGCAAATTCGTATCTCAGTGCCTGCGGCTCGGGAATGAGGGCGCGTGACATCTCGGGGGAAAATCTCGATACGCTTCTTTCTCAATACATTGACAACAATACCCCCGTGCTTATCTGGATAACCTACGGCAGTCTGCACGAGCCGTCCTACACGACCGTATGGACTACGCCCGCGGGAGAACAGGTTCAGTGGTACGGCTGGGAGCATTGCGCGGTGCTGACGGGCTACGACCGCGACCGCAGGATAATATATGTCTCCGACCCGATAGCCGGCAATACATATTATGATATGGATCTGCTGAATACGCGGTATGAGCAGTTCGGCAGGCAGTGCGTGGGGTTGTTCTGAATCCGGCTCTTCAAGTATATATACTTTAAAGGTTTCCCGAAAATTCCGCACTATTTCGCCGTATATATTGGTTATACATAAATCATATATTCGTCATTGTATGCATATCTATATTTGTACAATATGTCCAAAAATGTTTTAAAAAGAATATGCAACATTCGGTATTGAACCGCACCCGATTTTATGTTATAATAATTATGCCGCCGTTAGAATAATATGCGGCTTGAACTAATTAAATGATTGATTAGTATTATATGTTACGGCACAACGGGAGAACGCTCCCGACAGCGAAAGGAATGATTTGAAATGGGAAACAATACTACCAATTGGGGCTACGAGGCTGTTTTTTATCAGATATATCCGCTCGGCTTCTGCGGAGCGCCTTTTGAAAACGACGGCGTCCTCGAACACCGCATACTCAAGGTGCTCGACTGGATAGACCACATCGAAAAGCTCGGCTGCAACGCCGTGTACTTCTCGCCCGTGTTTGAAAGCGATACTCACGGCTACAACACCCGCGATTACTGCAAGATAGACACCCGTCTCGGCACGAATGAGGACTTCAAGAAGGTCTGCGACGCGCTCCACGAAAAAGGCATCAAAGTCGTTCTCGACGGCGTATTCAATCACGTCGGACGCGGCTTCACACAGTTCCGCGACGTCTGCGAAAAGAAGTGGGATTCGCCCTACAAGGACTGGTTCAACATCAATTTCGACGGCAACAGCAATTATAACGACGGTCTTTGGTATGAGGGCTGGGAGGGTCACTACGACCTTGTAAAGCTCAATCTGCGCAACCCCGCCGTTGCCGACCATATCATGGATTGTGTAAAATACTGGATAGAGTATTTCGGTATCGACGGCATACGTCTTGACGTGGCTTACCTGCTCGACTTCGACTTCATGAAGCGCCTGCGCAGCTTCACCGACAGCCTGAAAGCAGATTTCTTCCTCGTAGGAGAGATGATTCACGGTCAGTATCAGCGCTGGGCTAATCCCGAAATGCTGCACTCCGTGACGAATTACGAGTGCTACAAGGGCTTGTATTCGAGCTTCAACAGCATGAATATGTTCGAGATCTGCCACTCGCTGAAAAACCGCTTCGGTCCCGAGAACTGGTGCGAGTTCCGCGGTCTGCATCTCTTGAACTTCGTTGACAACCACGACGTCACCCGTGTGGCTTCGATACTCACCGAGCCGAAGCACCTGCCGCTCATTTATACCATGCTGTTCGGTATGCCGGGTATTCCCTGCGTTTACTACGGCAGCGAATGGGGCGCAAAGGCTGAAAAGAAGGACGGCGACCCCGCGCTGCGTCCCTGCTTCGAGAAGCCCGAATGGAACGAACTCACCGACCTTATCGCAAGGCTTGCGAAGGCACACCGCGAGTGCAGGGCGCTCCAGTACGGCGATATCAAAGTACCGGTGCTGACGAACAGGCAGTGCGTTTTGCAGCGCGATTTCGAGGGCGAGAGGGTATTCGTGGCGATCAATGCCGACACGCAGCCCTTTACGGCGCACTTTGATGCGGGATTCGGGCTTGCGGACGATCTTGCCACGGGAGAGACACATGATTTCGGCGGCGGCAGCGAGCTTGCGCCCATGAGCTATCATATCTGGAAGTGCAAGTAAGATAAGAGATAAAAGATAAAAGATAAAAGATAAAAGATATTTTGAACCGCAAAGCCTGCGAATATTGCAAAGTGAAGGCAAACCAAAAGTCTTAGGAAGGGGGTGTGGGGGAGAACCCTTCTTCAGAAGGGTTCCCCCCACAAAAACCTACGACGGCAGCAAACAATTCGGAGAAAGAAAAATAAACGGCTAAAAAATAAAATCGGCAATTTCAAGAAAAGCGAACCAAAACGCAGAAACAAATAAATCTGCAAAAGTGAGCGGAAACAAAGAAATTGCCGATTTTATTTGTGCGGAAGAGCGAAGCGATTTCCGCACAACGATTGCGCGAATGTTCGCAAAATCGCAAAAGCGGGGAAAATCACGATGAAGGGGGCAATTCACGGACGCGCAATGCGCGCCCCTACAATATTATCTTTGCAAAGCCGAACGATTTTGCCGGAAAGCGTCGAGGGCAAGCCCCTGCCCTACAAAATGCGATATTAGCAAAAAGCCGCCCCACGGGAATTTCCTGCGAGGCGGTGATTTTTTGTTTTATGATTTTTATGATCTATTACGCAGCCTTTTTGCTGTCGGCAGCGGCGGTCTCGGTCTCTGCGTTCTCAGCCGCTATTACCTTTTCAAAATCGACATAAGCGCCGTCCTTGATGATGACCGCCTTCGGCTCCTTCGATACCGCACCGTCTGCGCTCCAGGTCATGTCCGAACCGGTAAGACCGTCGTAGGAGAAGCCGTTCGCGATAGCGGATCTCAGAACATCGCACATATCGGAAGTCGGCATACTCGCCGTGATGCCTTCACGCTTGATAAGCTCGGCGACTACCATAACAGCGTCGTAGGCGTCGGCAGCGAACTGGTTGGGCTCGATACCGAAATACTCTCTGAAATCAATATCGAATTTACGGATATTCTCCGCGTCGGAATCAGCCGCAAAGGGCGTCAGCAGCAATACGTCGTTGGCAAGCACCATATTGAAGTTTTCAAGCGAAAGGATACCGTCCAGACCGTCGCAGCCAAAGAATTTCGGCTTGAAATTCGCAGCGTTTGCCTGAGTAAGGATAGCACCCGCCTCCTGATAATAGATCGGCAGGAACATGAGCTCGGCGCCTGCTTCCTGAGCGTCCTTTATCTGAGCGGAAAAATCGGTGTTGCAGTCCTTTGTGAACGTAGTATCCGATACTATTTCAAGACCCCTTTCAGCAGCCTCCGATTTAAAGGTATTGTAAATGCCGAGCGAGTAGGCGCTCGATCTGTCATGTATGATAGCTATCTTGGACGCCAGCTTGTTCTCGGAAATGTAGTCAGCCGAAGCCTTTCCCTGGTTGGGGTCGGAGAAGCATACCTGGAAACAGTTGTCGTTCTTGATGACCTGAGCGTTGGATGCGGTCGGGGTCAGCGTGAAAATGCCGTCCTCCTTTGTTTTGTCGGCGACAAGAAGCGCGGAGTCGGAGGTAACAGAGCCGACCATGATATCCAAGCCCTCTTCCTTGAGCTTGCTGTACGCTTCAAGGGTTTTATCGCCGCCGTCTGCCTCGTCGTCCTCAAATACCATTGTGAGCTTGGTGTCGCCGAGCATACCCGAATCGTTGATATCCCTTACGGCAAGCTGAATACCGTGCTTTACACTGGTA
>JAILFF010000290.1 GCA_024697705.1 Ruminococcus sp. | reverse complement strand
AGACCCGTCCATGTCTCGTCGTGAGCCTTGTGGTAAGCCATGCCCGCGTATTCGCTCGAATCGAGCTGCATTTTCAGCATCCATTCCATTTCCCACCGCGCTTCGTCGAGCAGATCGGGAAAGCCGTTGCCGCTTTCGGGGATCATCATCGAACCGTCGGCGAATATGTCATCATGTTTGGTGTACACAAAGAATTCGTAAAGATTCTGGAGCATCCACAGCGAAAGCCCGCCGTTTACGGTATATTTGCCGTGGTCGCCCGCATCGTACCAGCCGCCCGTAACGTCAACTCTGCCGCTTGTGGCACTGTAACCCCAGGTGTGCTGTATCTCGGCGTCGTCGGAGGTATGCCCCGCCGCACGCGCCAGCGCGGACTTGTCACCCGAGCTGATATACTCGCTTTTGATCTCGATGCCGCTTCGGTTCTGATAAAAATAATTGAGCGAATCGTAAAGCAGTGCCGAATAATCGCTGACCTCGTCGGCGGCGAATACCTTGAAATCGCGGCTGACAGCGCCGTTTTCGGCTTCGATGTGAAACGTTCCGCTTTCGTCAAGGTCGGAAAAATCAAGGATATGCACCGTGTCCTCGGAATCCTTATCATAGCCGAAATAGCGGCTTTTGCCCTTGTACACGGTTTTTCCCGAGCTGTCAACTACCTCAAATTTCATATCGTCGTCATCGGTGCAGAGAAGCGTGGCTTTCTTTTCGCGCCCGACAAAATATCCTACCTGATTGGTAAGGATATCGGCTCGCTGCCATTCCTCCTCGTGCCGATAATCGTTCTCGTCGCTTGTAAGGTCGATCAGCGACATATTATCGAAAGTGATCTCCGTACCCGCGGGAAAGCAGCCGCCCGGAGTGTACTGACCGTCGCCGCCTAAATGGAACGCCCATTCCGCAACGTCGAGGGATTGATTCGCGGTGAAAGTCAGCTCGACCCTTTTGGTCTCATCGGCGGAGATAGGTATCGGATCCCAGGTGCCGTCGAGGTCGTAGCCGTTTGACATATTGTGCCATATCTCCACATTGCCGTCGAGATTTCCGATCTTGGTATAATATTTACCGCTGTTCGAGGGCGTGATCTCATACGTCACCTTATACTGATGCCCCGCTTCGATTTTCAGCCCGCGGTGGCGGAACTGGCAGTCCCACCTGTCTTCGCCGCCGTTTGAAGCGCCGCCCGGGTTCACAATGGTGATCTTGTATTTGCCGTCGTCTATATCGAATTCCATTTCGCCTGTCGTTGATTCGCAAATATGCCAGGGCAGACCCACGCCGTCGTCGAAGTCGGTCTGTCCGAGCTGCTCACCGGCAAGCACCTGCACCGGAGCGGCGATCCCCAACAGCCAAAAAGCCGCAGCCGCCGCGGAAACTGTTCGTTTTACAGTTCGTGTGAACATTTTAATATACCTCCATATTATTATACCGCATAATAGTTGATTTGACACGTTATTTATTATAACATATTATCCTGCAAATGTAAAGACTTTGAGAAACGATCTTTGTCCCGCGGTATAGAAATCAATGCTCTGTAAAGTCTGCTTGATGGGTAATATGTTCAATAATGTTCAAAAATCCGAGAATAACAGAAAAAACTCGGCGCACCCGCAGGCACACCGAGTTGTGATTATTCTTGTACTTATATTAGACTTGTTCACTTTGGTAATATCTGTGAACTACTTTTACGTTTCAGATCAATCTGCTCTTTTTACGTTTATCATACACATCTTTTACGAACGCGAACGTAGTCTCTTCGCCGGGCTTCAATTTTATCTCAAGCGCAACTACACTCTGATAATTCTTGAAATCCGTACTGTCGTAGCTCGGATATTTGAAATGATCATCAGTAAACGCTACGAATCTGTCAGCTTCCTTTTCATAAACCACGCAGAAGGTCTTAAGATGTTCGTAATCAGTGATCTTATACGTCGGGTAAAACACCCGTACCGTACATTCCCTGTCGGCGCTTATCGAAAAGGCAGGCGACATGAAATCGGGCTTGTATGTTTCGGTTTTTCTCAGCTTTGAGGGGTCGGCGGGGACTTCTTTAATATATACGCCTTCGGTGTTATTGTCCGATGTGGTGTAGGTGAAAATATCATCATATACCGCAAGCTGATAGCTGCGGAACTCGCCGCCCTCGCTGTTCAGGATATAGCTGCTGTCAATAAAAAAAGCGTTTTCCACATTAATAGAGCCATCGAAATCGTATTCGGGCGCAAATGCCGTCTTTGCCTCCGAACGGCAGGAAAGAAAGGTCATCTTGCCTTTATAAGTGGAAACGTATCTATCAAAGGCGTGAGTCCCTTCAAGCGAAGAAAGGTCGGTCTTGACATAATACGCCGTCACCAAGCAGCGATCTCCTTTCAGAAGTATCTCGGGAGCATTAGTTCCGTCGAAATAATTATGGAACATATGCACACATTCCGCCTCGAAGTCGTCGTAGACAGAGTCTACCTCCGATGCTTTTATCCTTAGCTTGTACAATCCCGGAAAAGCGGCTTCAATATCTGCTCTGACAGCGGCGTCTATTTCCTCAGCCTGGTAATTGTCGTAGCAGATATTGTCAACATATACGCCGAAATCTTTGCCGCCGTATCTCATTCTGACGAACACGGTACTAAGGGGAGATGAGCCGAACATACCGTATTCACGTTCCTGCACCGCGTCGGTGATCTCCGCTTCAAAGCCGTATTTTTCGAGAATGTAAACGGCGGCGCTCTCCTTTGCCGCAGCGACGATCTCCTTGTTGCGCTCGATCTGTTCGGGGCTGTCTTTGCAGGAACACATAATAAAGAGCGTTCCGATAATAAGCATAATAAGCGCAAATCTCTTAAACAGTTTCATTGTTGTTCTCCCTTATCTTTTTCCCGATATTTCCGGGTCAGATCTTTAGGACAATTATATTACAAATGCAAAAATAAGTCAACAACAATTCGGTTTCAAATAATTACAGATCGAGCAGCACTGATATGCCGGCTTTGAAAAAAAGCTTGCATCCGGCATAGCAAAAAGCCGCAGTTCCCGAACAGAAACGACGGCTTTTCGTCATTTATGGTGTGTTTTATTATGAAAATTACAGAATATTACTTGACGGTAACGGTAACGGCTCTCTTGCTGATGCTTGAAGTGTCCCACTTGCCGTTTACCTTAGCGCATACGGCTACCTTGTAGGTCTGTCCCGCTTTCAGCTTTGGCGAGGTAAATGTGGTGGTCGTTGACGGGATATTCTGCACCTGAGCCTTCCATTTGCCCGAGCGGTACACCGCGATGCCGTAGTATTTTGCGCCGCTTACGGGAGTCCATTTTATCCTGAACTTGTGATTCTTGGTGTCGTACTCAACGCCTGTCACAACCGGATAAGCGTTTGAGGAGGAAGAGCCGTAAGTGTACGCCGCACCTGTCAGAGCCTCGTTGTCATCACCGACGGTAACGGCGGCGAACTGCGCCTTTGTGCCGCTGTACTGAACCTTTGCCAATGAGTCGCAGGCACCGAACGCCTTCTCGCCGACGGAGGTAAGGCTCTTGGGCAGATTAACCTTAGCAAGCGACTTGCAGGTGTAGAACGCTACCGAATCTATCGAGGTAACACCCTCGGGAATGGTTATTTCGGTAATGCCCGTCGAGATGAAAGCGCCCTTGGAAATAGCCGTCAGGTTCTTGGAAAGCTTTACCGAAGTGATGCCGTGGCAGTTGGTGAAAGCCATAACGCCGACTTCGGTAACGCTGTCGGGCAGAACGAGCGAGGTGATGTTCTTGCAGTTTGCGAAGGCGTTCATGCCGATAGTTTTAAGCTTGGACGGCAGACTGAGCTCGGACAGGCTCTCGCAGTTGGAGAAAGCGGAATCGCCGATGGTCGTCAGAGCGCTCGAAAGCAGGAGCATTTCAAGGCTCTTGCAGTTGCAGAAAGCGTACTCGTCAATTTCCTTGACGCCGTCGGGGATAGCCGCGCCCGTGAGCTTATCGCACTCAAAGAACGCCTTTTTGCCGATGTAAGTAAGGCTTGAAGGCAGTGAAACGCTTGTCAGAGCGGAACATTCCTGAAAAGTAAAGCCCTCGATCGACTTCACGCCCGAAGGAATAACTATCTTGGCAAGGCTCGTGCATCTCTGGAACACACCCTGACCGAGTGTCGTCAGGTTCTTGGAGAGAGTAACGTCTTTAAGCTGCGAACAGCCGACGAAAGCGCCTCGTCCGATAGATTTCACGCTGTCGGGAACGACTATCTTCGTGAGGGCGGAGAGGTTGCCGAAAGCGAATTCGCCGATCTCGGCAACGGTGTCGGGTATCTTTACTTCCGTAATTACGGACTTCATAAGAAAAGCGTTATTGCCGATCTTGGTAACTTTCTGCCCGTTTATCTCGGATGGGATCTCAACCGAAGAACTGCTGCCGTTGTACTTTGTGATAACGACGGTGCCGTCGGAGAGGTTGTCGTAAGTGAAGTCATTATAGCTCGATTCGGCGCTTGCGGTAATAGCGGCGGGCGCGAAAGCATTGCCGACCGCAGTGCCGGGAACGAATGATGCGGCGCTGATGACAGCCAGAACGCCTGCGAGTGTCGTCTTCAAAATTTTGTTTGTCATAATATATCTGCTCCTTGTAAATATTTCTGTTATTTCTTTTTTTAACCAAACAGACTTTACCGACAGTGCCGCCGTTCGGCAATATGCAGTAAAATCGGGACAGTAAACGTTTACTATATTACTTTGCAGATATAATTATATCATATCGGATATGGAATTTCAATGAAAAATATATGTTTGATTTGCAAACATATTGTACAGATCAGCACTATAAAATATGAATAGCACACAAGAATATGAACTTGATAATAATTTGACGATCCTTCACTTGATTAAAATGTATATGGACGTTACGGATATCCATCCGAAATGAACCCGAACACGGCAAGCAGACATTCCCGGAAACTGTCACGCATCTTCTTCCAAAATCTTCGATTTTCAAATCACCGATACAACATTCGTCACACACCGTCTTCCGGGCAAGAAAAAACTCGCAAACCGTGTAAGATCAACGATTTGCGAGTATAAATTCAATGGAGCTAAGGGGAGTCGAACCCCTGACCTCTTACATGCGAAGCAAGCGCTCTACCAACTGAGCTATAACCCCATGTC
>JAILFF010000247.1 GCA_024697705.1 Ruminococcus sp. | reverse complement strand
ACCGAGAGCAGCAGCGAAAGAACGCAGCCCGCTATGAACAGAACGTCCGTGCGGAGCGTCTTTTCCCCGCGTTTTTTCTCAAAGAAATCGGGTGCAAGCACCGCCAGCATCACGAAAAAGCACACCTGAATAGGCATCATCCAGCTTGTGCCGATAATGCAGTCGGCTCCAAGAAACTCGTTGAACAGCGTCATATTGAGCGCAAGCTCTTTCAGAAGCTCGGTAAAGCCCGCGTTCCACGCCACTATCTTAACGATATACGTTGCGATCAGTATCAGCCAGAAGACGGGATACATTCTTACAAAGCGGTTGAAAAGGTACTGAACTCTCGACCTTTTCCGCCTTGACTGCACGGCAAGATACCCTGTTATCAGAAAGAAAAGAGCCACGCCCGTTCTGCCTAACACAAAGCCCACAATATCGGGAAACGGTATCGGCAGATGCGCCACAAACACGAGCAGCGCCGCAAAGCCTCGGAGGGTCGCTATCCATTCATAGGTCTTCTCCGACGGCTTATTTGTCGTTTTCTGCCCGACACTGCTCATGCTCATAAACGATTTTATCCTTCCTGCTGATATCCTTGCCTATCTGCACTTCGATGAGGCTCATGTTGGTATCGGCTATGATCGTATGCTTCATTCCTGCCCGTGCAGTAACGGTATCGCCCGACTCAACAAAGATCTCTTTGCCGTCGAGAATAAACCTGCCGCTGCCCGAGATTATCGTCCAGACCTCGTCACGGTGCAAATGGCTGTGATAATTCATCTGCTTCCCCGCGAAGACCTTAATTTTAACTGTCATTGCGTCGGGCTCGGTATCAATAACTGTATATGTACCCCACGACTTTTCGGCATAATGCGCCGCGCCGGTTATCTTTTCGACGTAGGGCTTCATATAGCTGCTGCGTTCCTTATCGGAAACAAGAATACCGTCGCCGCTTGCCGCGATAACCATATTATGGCAGCCCATAACAAGCAGCGGGATACCGAGCTCGTTGACGACCTGCGTATTCTCGCACGTTTCATCAAGCGTAACGTCGCCCTTAGAAGCGTCTGCCATGACCTCTGTCATCATGTTCCAGGTGCCGACGTCCTTCCATTGTCCCGAATAACGCACCACCTGTATAGACTTTTCCTTTTCCACAACGGCATAATCAAACGATATCTTGTTAAGCGTATCATACTTATCGAGCAATTCGTCATAGCTCGAAAGACCTGTGATCTCCCTCACCTTGTCAACGATATATCCGAGCTTGAACGCGAACACGCCCGCGTTCCACAAAGCGCCCTCCTTAAGATATTCCACCGCGGTATCCCGATCGGGCTTTTCCCTGAACTCCTTGACACGGCTGAGAGCAGCCTTTTTCTCGGGAATGATATAGCCGTATTTTTCCGAAGGACAGTCGGGCTCAATGCCCATCAGCGTAAGATCGGCGTCGGACTCCCTGACAAGCGATTCGAGCGACCTTACGCACTCATAATAGCTGTTTTCCACATAAGGATCGACAGGGCAGACAATGATACATTCGTCGCGGTCTTCCTTCATCACGTCGTGAAGGTATTCCGAAGCAAGGGCTATCGCGGGAAACGTATCGCGGCGGCAGGGCTCGATGCATATCGAGACTTTGTTGCCCAGCTGATTTTTTATAGCGCTGACCTGCGTCCGCGATGTGGCTATCGTTATCCTTGCGTCGCTGACAGAGGTTATCTGCCGGTAAACGCGCTGGAGCATGGATTCATAATTGTTGTCCTCGTTCTTGAACAGCCTTATGAACTGCTTGCTTTGCACATCATTTGAAAGCGGCCAAAGCCTCATTCCGCTTCCACCGGACAGTAAAATAATGTTCATTTCCAACCCCCCAATAAACTGCGGAACACGGTATATATATTAGGGTCGGAGTTCTCCCCGACCCTATGAGACCGCAATATATCGTGATAATTACCAAAAAAGCGGGACTATCCCCAAAACCTGAATATTTACCAAATTATTCTCTATATACAATTATATTTTACTACATTAACGCTCAGTTGTCAATTAAATGACGTTAAATAATCCGCCTAAAACATTCTTAATTCAAGAAAATTTTACAACAAGCGTTTTCGATAAAGGCACGCAAAACACGCAACTTTTCCGACATAATATTTGCCTAAATCTGCCTTAATTACGCCATATATATGGACAATCGTGACATATATGTGCACAAATCATTTCCTTCAATTTAATAAAATGTATGTTTTGGTCAATATCATCATAAAAGCAAGTTGGTGGTAGTATATAATTTACAGCTTGTTAAAACCGAAAAATCATTGACTTTTCACTTTCGATGTGGTATAATAAATGAAAGTGCAGCTTTATTTCAAACGATTAACGTTAGCGTCTGTCGTTGACGAGATCGTTTATCAGGGTGATTGTTGTTCAGCGCATATCATGCATTTCAAGCAGCTTTATGCGTAAAAAATCAGATTAAAAAATGGGGAGTTTAAATGAATAATATCAATTTGCAGACAGAAGCAAATGTTCTGACAGGCGGTATAGAACTGATACCCTTCACCGATTCCACTCTTCAGGACAGCGAGATCGCGATATCCTCACACAGAGTCCGCGGTCTCTACCGTGAAAAGCCCACATACGATATGGTGAAGAGAGTTGTCGATGTCGTTTGCTCTCTGCTTGCGTTGATCGTGCTTTCGCCGCTTATGCTTGTTGTGGCGCTGCTTATCGTATTTGACGATTTCGGCAGCCCCGTCTACACTCAGGAGAGAGTCGGCAAGAACGGCAGGACATTTAAAATTTATAAATTCCGTTCCATGTACAAAAAAGCCGATAAGATCCGCGACCAGCTTGCAGCTCTTGACGAATGTAACGGCGCTACGTTCAAGATGAAGAACGATCCCCGCATCACCCGCATCGGACACATAATCAGAAAAACTTCCATCGACGAGCTTCCCCAGCTGTTCAACATATTAAAGGGCGATATGTCGATAATCGGACCCAGACCTTTTATTGCTAAGGAGCAGGCACTTCTTCCCGATGACAGACTTCTTGTCAATCCCGGACTTTCCTGCTACTGGCAGGTCGGCGGCAAGAACTCGCTCAGCAAGGAAGAGCAGATCGAGCTTGACAGAAAATACATAAGGGAGCGTTCTATCGCAGTTGATATTAAAATCATTATAAAAACTATTTTATTCGTGTTCAAATCGGGTAATTCCTGATTATAAAACCAAATCCGGTGCAAGTCCGATGCGATTCTGCACCGCTTTTTTGTTGAAGACAAGGGAGCTTCAAAACGGGATCTTGCTCCCCGGCCCGAAGAAATTTTATTGATCGGAGATTTGATATGAAAAAAGCCGCTGTGGTCGTTTGCCCAAATATAAGGAATTTCGGAAGCGTATTGCAGTCCTTGGCAACGCAAAAAGCTGTCGCAAGGCTCGGATTCGATAACGAATATATCAAATATCAAAAAACAAAAAGAACGGCATATAAGTATCTGGTTCAACTGCTGATCCCATCGATCATGGCTGAACGTTTTTCCGTTCTTAAAAGAAAATTATTTCAGAAGAATAACCGCGAATTCATCAGCCGCCGTGACAAGGCTTTCGATGATTTTGTTGACAAGTACATGACGGCATCGCCCAAGATAACGGGCTATGCCGCGCTTTGCCGTAATGCCAAAAATTACAGCGTTGCCGTTTTGGGCAGCGATCAGGTGTGGAACCCCATCAACAGCGGCTCGGATTTCTATACGCTGAACTGGCTCGAAAAAGATACGCCCCGTATCGCCTATGCCCCGAGCTTCGGCGTTTCGAGAGTACCGTTGCTGCTTGAGGGCTTCTACAAAAGATTTCTCAAAAAATTCGACCATATCTCGGTGCGCGAAATACAAGGGCAGAAGATCGTAAGGCAGCTTACGGGCAAAAAAGTCCCCGTGGTCTGCGACCCTACACTGCTTTTCAAGGCGGAAGACTGGGACGAGATCATGCCCGAAGAGCCCGTAACAAAAGGCAGATACATTTTCTGCTATTTTCTCGGAAACAGAACAGAACCGCGCAAATGCGTGCTTAAGCTCGCGAAAAAGACAGGGCTGCCCATCGTGATGATGCCTTTTTTCGGCGAGATCTGCAAGTACGACTACAAGCTGAACGCGAAGTTCGCAGAAAACCCCGACCCTTCGCACTTCGTCAGCGCTATCAAAAACGCCGAATATGTCTGCACCGACTCCTATCACGGGACGGTCTTTTCGATCATCTATCAGAAAAAAGTGCTGATTTTCCGCCGTCACAGCGCCGACAGCAGTAAGAATACGTTTTCGCGGCTCGAATCGCTGCTCTCGATCGCGGGTATGAAAGACCGCATCGTGAACGACGTTTGGGAAGACCGTTTTATAAGCGATGTTATCGACTATGATAAAGTCAAAAAAAACATCGAAAAACTGAGAAAATACTCCTGGAACTACCTTTCAAATGCGCTCAAGGATGTTAAAAAATAACAGTCGGGTGATATAACTATGAATATTTCAGAGCTTGTCAAAAAAAACTGCTGCGGCTGCTCCGCCTGCGTGAACAGCTGCCCCAAAAAATGCATAGCCATGAAGCCCGACAGCGAGGGCTTTTGGTACCCCGTCACCGATGAAAACTTGTGCATTGACTGCAAAAAATGCGAGAGAGTCTGTCCTGTTTTAAATGGTCACAAGGCGGATAATCAGCCGAAAGCGTACCTTGTGAGAAACAGAAACGCGGCGCTCAGGAAGAGCTCGTCCTCGGGCGGATTTTTCCCCGCCGCCGCAGAGTTTGTCATAGAACAGGGCGGCTGCGTGTTCGGCGCGGGCTACGATGAGAAATTCAACGTCCGTCACAGCTTCATCGAAAGCATGGACGATATAACAAAATTTAACAGATCGAAGTACGTACAGAGCTTCATCGGAAATACCTACAAGCAGACGAAGGACTTTCTCGAAAACGGCAGAACGGTTCTGTTTACAGGAACGCCCTGTCAGATCGAGGGCTTGCTGACATTTTTAGGCAAGAATTACGATAATCTCTATACTATGGATATTATCTGCAAGGGCGTCCCGTCGCCTAAATTCTGGAGAAAATACCTCAAATGGCATATCAAGAGGAGCAAAAAAGAGATAAAAGAGGTAAGGTTCCGCGAAAAGACCTACGGCTACGGCAGCACGACTATGCGCGTCGTTTATGCTGACGGCAGCGAGTACGACGAACCCTACGACGTTGACCCGATGCTGCAATTTTACAGCAAGGAAATGATCTCCCGCCCATCGTGCTATAACTGCCGGTTCAAGGGCAAGCACCGCCGCAGCAGCTTCACCGCGGGCGATTACTGGTACGTCAGCGGCGCCGCGCCCGAAATGGACGATAATATCGGCGTTACGCAGATTTTGGTAAACAACGACAAAGCCGCCGCCGCATTCGAGCAGATAAGAAAGCGCCTTGACGTCGCCGAGCTTGATTTCGACCATGACAGCGCCATAAACGGCGGCATGATGGTAAGCTCCGCGCAGCCGAACCCGCGCCGCGAGGAAATGTTTGCCGACTTAGCAACCATGTCGATGTACGGTCTGCAAAGGAAATATTTTCCGGGTACATTTCGGCTGAAAAACCGTATAAAAAGGCAGCTCCGCCCGATAATGTACAGATTCGGCATATTAAAGGTATACAAAAAACGAATGAGAAAAAAACAGAGCGAAAACGGCTGAATCAATGCCTTTCGCGCTATATATTCCGGAGGACTGGTATAATGAAGAAGATCTCGGTTTACACAAGGGGCTTCACCCACGCGGCGAGCTATTACCGAATACTGCAATACACATCTAAGCTCGGGAACGTGGATATCACGAACCGCTTTACCGTCACCGACAAAATGTTCAGAAAATACTCCGACTCGCCGACGCTGCTCTGCAAGATCGAGTATCATCTGATGATCTATTTCAAGAATTTCCTCAATTTTGCAGCCGACCTCATCTCAAAGCCCGACACAGTCGTAATTTCGAGAGCGGCGGTGCCGAAGGTCTGCGTTTTCCCGATCGACCTGATGTATGAGCGTCTGCTTAAAAATACGCACGTTATATGGGATTTCGATGACGACATTTTCGGCATAAACGAGATCACAAAGGCGGAATCACACCTGCTGCAACGGTACAGCGACCTGATAATCGTGACAAGCGATTATCTGAAAGGTATGCTCTCCAAAAAGGCTGCGCGAAAGGTCTCGATGCTGCCGACTACCGACGGCGACCTCACCGTGCCCGACAAGGCAAATATCAACCGTCAGCGCAAAAAGACCTACGGTGAGAAAATCAACATTCTGTGGGTAGGCGCGTCGTCGGGACTGAAACACATCAAAAACGTGGTTCCCGCGCTCGACAACGCCGCACGCGAGGTCAGCGAAAAGCTCGGCAAGAAGCTTACACTGACCGTCATCTGCAATCTTCCTCTAAAAACAGAGACCAAGTATCTCAAAATAAGGAATATCCGTTGGGCGAGGGACATCGTTCTCGGCGAAATGCTCAAATGCCACATCGGGATAATGCCGCTTCTAAACATCAAGCGCTCGATGGGCAAGGGCGGCTTCAAGCTTATCCAGTATATGGCAACAGGGCTGCCTTCTATCGCTTCGGACGTGGGTATCAACCGCGACGTTGTTTCCGACGGCGAAACGGGAATACTTGTAAGCGACGCTGAAACCACCGATGGCTGGACGAACGCCGTTCTTCGGCTTGCCTCCGACCTCGAAGGCTGGAAGGCTTACAGCAGTAATTCCATGAAAAAGTGGGAGGAAGATTTTTCCTTTGACAGAAATCTTAAATTCTGGCAGGATATCCTGTCGGAATAAGGAGTAATGTAAATGAAACTGGCTTTTATTCACGACGGACCCCTGTTCTACGATAAAGAGGGCAATTACTACGAATTTGCCTATCACGAGCTTTACGAAAGATATTCCTACTTGGCGGACGAGATAACGTTCCTTATCCGCACAAAGCCCGTTGAGGGAAAGAAAAATACCCTTGTTCCGCCGCAGATAAAGGTCATCAGCGTGCCGAACTTCAAAAGCGTAAAGACATTTTTTGTCAACAAGCCGAAGGCGGAGGCGATAATAGAGAAGTGCGTCAGAGACAACGACTATTTTGTGCTCAGGACGCAAAGCTCGATAGCGCAGATCGCCGTAAAATATATAAGAAAGTACGGAAAGCCTTACATCGTCGAAAGCGTGGGCTGCTCGTGGGACAGCTACTGGAACCACGGTCTGCTCGGCAAGGCGGTCGCGCCTTATATGTACCTGAAAACGCGGACTATCATCGCTCACGCAAAATACGTTTACTATGTCACGGGCAAGTTTTTGCAGAAGCGCTATCCTACAAAAGGCGTGACAGTCAGCTGCTCGAACGTCGTTATCGACGAGCCGCAGATGACTACCCTCGATAAGCGCCTTGAAAGGCTCAAAGACTTCGACCCGAAGAAAAAGCTCGTCTTAGGCACAGCGGCGGCGCTCGATACGCGCTACAAGGGGCAGGAATACGTCATTCGGGCGATCAAAGCGCTTGTCGATAAAGGCTACGACGTCGAATACCGTCTTGCGGGCGGCTACAACGGCACCAAGCATGATTATTTCCTGCGCGACCTCGCCAAGGAGCTCGGCGTTTCGGACAGGGTGACATTCGTCGGCAATCTTTCGGCGGACAAAATGCCCGAGTATTACGACTCGCTCGACATTTACGTTCAGCCGAGCAAACAGGAGGGTCTGCCGAGAGCCATAATCGAAGCCATGAGCCGCGGCTGTCCCGTTATCGGAACGAACATCGCGGGTATCCCCGAGCTTATCCCGGGAGTGTGTCTCTTTAAGAAAGGCAGCTCGGACGAGATAGTGAGAGCGGTGAACAGAGTTCTGAGGGTCAACTTGGACAAGCTCGCCCGCAGAAATTTTGCCAAAGCGACACAGTTCAGCAGGAGCAAGCTCGTCAAAAAGCGCGAGGAGTTCTACGACCGCTTCCTCGCCGAATACGGAAATAAATAACAAAGGACGGTAGGATTATGGATCACGCCGCGGGAATAGTTCTTTACAATCCCGATATTGAAAGACTGAGAGAGAATATCTCCGCCATCAGTCCTCAGGTAACGAAAGTAATACTCATCGACAACGCCTCGAAGAATATCGAAGAGATCAAAGCGCTGTCGGCGGAGTTTGATAATATAATTTATATAAGAAACGCAGACAATTTCGGCATCGCGAAGGCGCTCAATCAGATAGTTGACAAGGCAGACGAGCTTGGCGCGAAATGGGTGCTGTCGCTCGATCAGGATTCCGTCTGTCAGCCCGATATCATCAAGACCTACGACAAGCTGGCAAGACGCGCCAAGGAAAATGTCGCCATCATCACCTCGAAATACGAGGACAACAACGTCAGCGTCGATTTCGGGCTGGTACGCGCTTTCGAGAAGGTCAAGTTCTGCATCACATCGGGAGCGCTCAATAACGTCAGATGCATCAAGGCAGTGGGCGGCTTCGATGAAAAACTGTTCATCGACATGGTGGATTATGACATCTGCTATGCTCTTGACCGCGCAGGCTTCAAGATGATCAGAATGAACTACACGGGCTTCAGCCACGAAGTCGGACAAAGCACCGAAAAGAGCTTTTTCGGCAAGAAGATCATTATCTTCAACCACTCGCCGCTGAGAAAATATTACTGGGTGCGCAACAGCATCTACCTTTGGCGGAAGTATCAGCTCGGTTCTGACGAACTTTCAAGAGTTTTCAAACGAATGATACAGACGCTGCTGTACGAGGACGAAAAGGTCCCCAAGCTGAAAAGTATGTTTAAGGGTGTGTTTGACGGTTTGAAACTGTAAGAGGGGTGAAAAGAATGGCTGCCATTGTAACAGCTTGTGTTCTGAGTTACAATCACGAAAAATGGCTTGAAAAGTGCCTTGAAAGCATCTGTACGCAGAAAACGGACTATGAATTTAAGGTTTTTATCCACGACGACTGCTCCACCGACGGCTCGAAGGCTATTATCAAAAGCTTTGAAAAGAAGTACCCCGAGCTTATCGAGACCATATATCAGGAGAAAAATCAGTACAGTCAGGGCATAAATATCGTGCAGAAGTACGTTATCCCCTCGATAAAGACAAAGTATTTCGCGATCTGCGAGGGCGACGACTACTGGTGCGACCCTGCCAAGCTGCAAAAGCAGGTAGCTTTTCTCGAAGCTCACCCCGAATGTAATCTCTGCTTCCACAACGCGAATGTCGTTGATCCCGACGACAATTTCTTAAAGACCTTCTATCCGCGCAAAATGTGGAACGACAAGGAGCTCTACAAACGGCTTGAAAACCCCGACGGCGCCGATGTTTCGGTGGCTGATATGATAAGGCTCGATTTTACTCCCACGGCTTCTATTGTCGGCAGGACGGAGAATCTGCGCACTATTCTCGGTTTTTCCACCTCGCTCGACTTAGTGGTAAGGCTGGTGACGACCTACGACGGTTACGCACATTTCTTCAACGAGATCATGAGCGCCTACCGCACAAATAATCCCAATTCGGCTTCGGGCTCTATACAGAACTCGCCCGAAAAGCTGAAAGCGAACTTCTTAGACCGCCATGTCTGTCTTTTAAGGGAGTTTGACGAATTTACAAAAGGAAAATTTCATGATGCAATAGAGCATCAGATAAAGCGCAAGGAGCTGATCTATTATCAGCATCTTAACGATATAAAGGCTATGAAAGCTACCGGCGTATTCGACGAGCTTATGCCCTACGAAAAGCTGAAATACAACGCCAAGGATATAGTGCCTTTCATTGCTTCGCTTAAAAGGAAAAAATAACGCTGTCCCGTACCGATTTCCGACGGGAATTGCCATTAAGGAAAAAGAAAAAGAAAAATTACAGATCTCTGCCGCAATATGCGGGAAACGTTTTTATACTAACATCCGATCTCACCGCTCGGAGTCGTGCCGAAATCAGATTTATCCTGTGCCGATGCGCATGGCACAGAGATATCTGATCTATATGCGGATAAAAGGGCTACGCCGAAAGACGGAACAGATGCGGGTATATATTTCGTCCTGTACCTATTGCGATAGTTATAATAATAATACCTCAGCCGAACGGAAAGTCGGCTTATAGGTGTTATTACGCATTTAGGAGAGAATTGATGAGTATAAGGGAAAGTACCTTACTGTATTTAATTGTCTTTCTGCTTAGTTGTTTCATAACACACAGAGCAGACTGTAAATTAAATCACAACAGAAAGCTGGCAGCTATTGCTCTTTCTCTTGCTGCCGTATTTATCCCGTCGCTGCTTGCAGGTATGCGTGGCGATTCAGTAGGACGCGATGTTCTGATGTATGCGGTACGTACCTTTGAATATGCGGGGCGTTCCGATACTTTTGCAAGCCTGCGTAACATATCTACCGAACCGTTCGGATACACCGGTCTGGCATTTATTTCCTCACGTTTTTCTAAAGACGCAGGTTTTTTCCTGTTCACCTCGCAGCTAATGGTTATCTGCCCCGTGTATGTTGTCGCGTACAAAAAAAGAAACGAATTTCCCATGTGGATAACCATG
This sequence comes from Ruminococcus sp., assembly GCA_024697705.1. GTDB lineage: Bacteria > Bacillota > Clostridia > Oscillospirales > Ruminococcaceae > YE71. Next base: position 12,145 of record JAILFF010000247.1, on the reverse strand, counting down.
TGCGTTTACCTGTTCGTGTTTTACAATAACTCGCTTAATATAATGAAACAAAGCATTTCCGCGGCTTTTCTGCTGCTTTGCTATGTATATATAAATGATAAGGATTACATCAAAGCGAGCATCGCGTTTGCTGTCGGTATGTCATTCCATTCTTCGGCGGCGATAGGACTGGTTTTTATTCTGTTCTCACTGCTGCTCTGCGCCATAAAAAACAATGCCGCAAAGATATCGCTGTCGATGTTTCTCCTTATCATAATGATAAATATCGAAACCATAAGCAAGTTCCTTGTAAGCCACGGATTGCTGCCCGAAAAATATTCGAGAAACATCTACGCCGTATTCGATATGAGCCAGAACGTTTATCTGCGAATCATAGGCTTCAATTCGCACGTTTTCTTTGACTGGATATTCCGTGCGCTGCTTGTGCTTATGCCGATAATTTTCCTAAACAGACTAAGGCTGAAAACCGATGATAATGTAACTAACCTTGCGCTTATCGGACTGATATTTTATACCTATGTTCTTGTATTGTTCAAAACGGTATACGGCAACAGAATATCGCTATACTGCGACTATTTCCTGATAATGCTGGTTCCCCAGCTGAAAAACGTCTTCCGCAACAATCTTATTGCGGAAAGGGTCTCCGTCAACGCCTTTATTGTCGGCATATTGGGCTTTTACTGGTATGTCTGGGTCATGCTGTTCGGTTTCTCGGCGTCAAACTACTACACCTTCCGAGTTGACTTCGGCACTCTGATAAGCCGTATATTCTAAAATATAAAGGAGAATTGCCTTGAAAGCAAACACTCAGTCCGAAAAATCGGTGGTCATCAAATCCCTCGTGTTCAAATTCCTTGAACGCGCCGGATATCAGGGCATTGCCTTTGTTGTACAGCTTGTATTGGCAAGGCTTCTCGTCCCAAAGGATTACGGTATGATCACCCTGCTGACGATCTTCATAAGCGTTTCGCAGGTGCTTGTGCAGAGCGGTCTGAATACCGCGCTTATCCAGCGCAAGGACATTACCGAGAACGATTATTCCTCGATATTCTATGTCAGCCTGTTTATATCCGCAGTGTTATATATCGTGCTGTTTTTTACGGCACCGTTTATAGCAGCCTTCTACAATATGCCGGCGCTTAAAGACGTGCTGCGCGTTCTTGCGCTGGTGCTTATACCCGGCGCGTTCAATTCGATACAGAATGCAAAGGTCGCCCGCGAAATGCGCTTTGAGGAACTGATGTTCTGCACGATAGGCTCGGTGCTGATCTCGGGCACCGTCGGCATCAGGATGGCGTTTATGGGCTGCGGCGTGTGGGCGCTGGTGGGTCAGCAGCTTTCAAGCCGCGTGGCGATATGCATACTGCTTCTGATGATAGTAAAATGGCGTCCGAAACCCGTGCTTGAATGGGACAGGGTAAGAAAGCTCTTCTCGTTCGGCTGGAAGCTGATGATCTCGGCGCTTATCGACACCATTTTCCGCGAGCTGCAAAGCCTTGTTATCGGCAAGAAGTACGATGCGGGTATGCTCGGCTACTACAACCGCGGCAAGCAGTTCCCCGACATCATTATAAACAACGTCAACGGCTCGATACAGAGCGTCATGCTTCCCGCGCTGTCAAAACATAACGGAGATAATGAGAAGGTCAAGAGCATGATGCGGCGTTCGATAGTCACAAGCTCTTTCCTGATATTTCCTATCTGCATGGGACTTGCCGTGACCGCCGAACCGATGATACATTTGGTACTCACCGACAAATGGCTGCCCTGTGTGCCGTATTTGCAGGCTTACTGCTTTGTGTACGCCTTCTGGCCGATACATACCGCCAATCTGCAAGCTCTGAACGCTCAGGGCAGGAGCGATATGTTCTTAAAGCTCGAAATAATCAAGAAAACCTACGGACTGGGCGTACTGGTGTTCACGGTGGCTTGCTTTGATTCGCCGCTTGCTATCGTTCTCGGACAGTGCTTTACCACGCTGCTGTCCTGCTTCGTGAACGCCTCGCCGAACAAAAAGCTGCTGCAATACGGCTACGGCGAACAAATGCACGATATACTCCCCTCCTTCGGCATAACTGCTGTAATGGGCGCTGCGGTTTACAGCGTTACCTTCTTGAGACTCGGTGCGGTGCTGACACTCGCCTTGCAGGTGTCGCTCGGAATTGGAATATATGTTCTGCTTGCTAAAATGTTCAAACTCGAATGTTTCGATTATATCCTTAATATGGTAAGAAAATTCTTAAAAAGGGGCAAAAAGATTTGAAAAAGCTGTTATTGCTTGGCGGCTCCGCGCAGCAGGTCGTGGCGATCGAGACCGCAAAGCGTCTGGGATATTATACCGTGGTCTGCGATTATCTTACCGACAACCCCGGTCAGTATGTCGCCGATAAATTCTACCTTGTAAGCACCACCGACAAGAAAGCTGTGCTTGAGGTAGCTGAGAAAGAACAGATCGACGGCGTTATAGCATATGCCTCCGACCCCGCGGCTCCGACAGCTGCCTACGTTGCGGAACAAATGGGGCTTCCGACAAACCCGTACAAGTCGGTGGATATCCTCTGCAACAAGGATAAATTCAGGAAATTTCTGTCGGAAAACGGCTTTGCCTGCCCCACAGCGAAGGGCTTTTCACATCCCGAAGAAGCAGCCGCCGAAAAGGATAACTTCGATTATCCTATAATAATCAAGCCCGTGGATTCCTCGGGAAGCAAGGGCGTGACTATCCTTCACACCTCCGAAGGCTTTGAAGAAGCGGTTGACTTTGCGTTTTCGTTTTCACGCGCCAAAAGAATTATCGTCGAAAAATACATCGTCCGCAAGCATGAATACCTCATCGGCGGAGATATTTTCGTGAATGACGGCAAGGTGATAATATGGGGACTGATGAACTGCTTCCGCACCCATTCGACGAATCCGCTTGTTCCCGGAGGAAAGATATTCCCCGCACTTCTCGACGCGGACGACCTCGACCGCGCCAAAGCGACTTTGCAGGAGCTTGTCACTAAACTTGATATCAAAAGCGGCTGCATGAACATCGAGCTTGAAATAGATAAGGATAACAATGTTTATTTGCTCGATATAGGTCCGCGTGCGGGCGGCAACATGATACCAATTCAGCTGAGCGCGATATTCGGCGTTGACATCGTGGAAATGTCGGTGCTTGCCGCAATGGGCGAACCGATAAACGCCGAGCCGAAGGTGGTCATCCCCTACTGCACGCACTATGTTCTGCACTCCGATAATGACGGCGTTTACGAGAGGATAGATTTTTCCGACGAGATCGAAAAGAACATCTTCCGCAAGGAGCTTTACAAAAAGCCCGGCGACCCCGTCGAACGCTTCGACAACGCCGCAAAGGCGCTTGGAATAATCTTCCTGAAATTTACAAGCGCCGAAGAAATGTACGATAAAATGAACCGTATGAAAGAATTTGTCAGGGTGGTCTTGAAATAAATGAAAGAGATCGGCGGATACATCGAATTTGAAAGCTACAACGGCACGATCTATCACGAGGGTGCCGTGGCGCTTAACTGCGGGCGAAACTGCCTTGCTTACCTGATCGAGGCGAATAATATAAAAAAGATCAGGCTTCCGTACTTTCTTTGCGCTTCGGTGAGAAACGTATGTGTCAAATACGGTGTGGAGATAACCTTCTACACCATCGGCGCGGATCTTCGTCCCGTTGTTGATTTCGAGCTTCGAGAGGACGAATGGCTGTATATCGTGAATTACTACGGGCAGCTATCGAATGACGAAGCGGCGGCATACAAAAGCAAATACGACCGCGTTATCTTTGACAACGCACAGGCTTATTTTCAGCCGCCTGTTGAAGATATCGACACCATCTACACCTGCCGAAAGTTTTTCGGCGTTCCCGACGGAGGATTTCTCTTCACCGACAAAAGGCTCTCCCGCGAGCTGCCCTTTGACGAATCTTTTGAGCGCATACATTATATAATGGGCAGATTTGAACGGACGGCAGGCGAATTCTACAAGGAGTCATCGGATAACAATCGTTCTTTTGCCGACGCTCCGATAAGGCGTATGTCGCGGCTTACCGAAAATCTGCTGAGATCGTTCGACTACGACCGCATTATCTCGCGCCGAACGGATAATTTCGCGTTCCTGCACGAGCGGCTTTCCGGGATAAACCGTCTTTCGCTGACCGTTCCGCAAGGCGCTTTCATGTACCCGTTTTATCTCGAAAACGGCGCGGAGGTAAGGAAACGTCTGCAACAGATGAAGATATTTGTACCGACCCTATGGAACGACGTATTCGATTACCGCGACAGAAACAGCTTAGAGGGCGATTACACCGAAAATATTCTCCCGCTGCCGATAGATCAGCGGTACGATATCGGCGATATGGAGATGATCCTCTCGGCACTTGAACCGAAATAAAAGGAGCATTTTTGTGGATCTTAAAGGCAAAAAACTGCTGATACTCGGCGGAACAAACATTGACATAGAAGTAATAAACGAAGCTCGGAAAATGGGCGTTTACACGATAGCTACCGACAATCACACCGATCGGGCGCTTTCCCCCGCTAAAGCTGTCGCCGACGAAGCTTACGATATCAGCTGGACGGATTACGACGCTCTCGAAAAGCTCTGCCGCGAAAAGCATATCGACGGCTGTCTTGCAGGATTCAGCGAGACAAGGATCAAAATATTGACAGAAATTTGCCGACGTATGGGCTTTTACTGCTACACCGACGGCGCAGACCTTGAAAGCATCTGCAATAAGAACAATTTCCGCGATTTCTGCATTGAAAACGGCATTCCCGTACCGCGCCACTATAACCGCAGCGATGAGATCGAAAGCTTCCCCGTAATTGTAAAGCCTGTTGACAACGCGGGCAGCAGAGGGATAAGGCTCTGCCGCAGCAAGGAAGAAATGCTTGCGGCATTTGAAGCTTCAAGCAGGCTCTCGACCAACGGCGATGCGGTCATTGAGGAATTTTTAGACGGCGACGAACCTCAGTATGAGCCCGCTTTTTTCTACGTTATCAAGGACGGTGTCGCTCGGCTTGAAAATTCTCTTGACAGAGTAATGGTCAATTTCGGAGATGATATCATCAAGCAGGCGGTCGCAAACGTCTATCCGTCGAAATATCTTGATACATTTTTGAAGGAGCAGGACGGGCAGTTCCGTCAGCTTTTCAGCAAGCTTGGTATGAAAAACGGGATAGTATTCATGCAGGGAAAAATGAAAAACGGCAGTTTTTATCCTGTCGATATCGGGTACAGGCTCGAAGGCTCGCTGTCGTTCCATTATTCCGAACATATCAACGGCGTCAATCCCGTGCAGATGATGATCCGCTACGCGCTGACAGGCTCGATGTGTGACGAGGATATTTTCGGCAGATCGACTGCTCGGTATGACAAAACAGGCGTTACCGTTACGCTGCTCGCTACAAAGGGAAAAATAGCCAAAATCGAAGGGATTGACGAGATCAGCCGCGAAAAGTGCGTTATACACGTTTCGCAAAGGCTTCGCGTGGGCGCGGAGTGTCGGCTGTTAGCAGACTTTTCGCAGGTGTTCAGCCGAATTTATCTCTGCTCGGACGACAGACAGGAGCTTATCCGCACGATAGATAAGATCTATGATACCGTAAAGGTTCTCAATGAGAACGGAAACAATATGCTTATAGGGAGATACGATGCCGATGAACTCAAATGACAAGAATTATTCGGGTCTGGTCGATAAATATGTGACAGGAAAAATACTGGTAACGCGCTCCTCCATGCCCGCCTACGAAGAATACTGCGAGGAGATAAAGGACATCTGGGATACGCACTGGCTCACCAATATGGGACCCAAGCACAAAAAGCTCCGGGAAGAACTTGCCAAGTATCTCGGCGTGGAAAAGATCGACCTGCTGACGAACGGACACATGGCGCTGGAGCTTACCATGCAGGCGCTCGGTCTGACGGGCGAGGTCATCACAACGCCGTTCACCTTCGCTTCGACTACCCACGCCATCGTCAGAAACGGTCTGACTCCTGTGTTCTGCGACATTGACCCCGAAAACTTCACGATAGATACGTCAAAGATCGAAGCTCTCATCACCGACAAGACCTCCGCCATCGTGCCTGTTCACGTTTACGGAAATATCTGCAACATCGAGGAGATCGGGCGCATCGCCGACAAATACGGGCTGAAGGTCATCTATGACGCAGCTCATACGTTCGGCGAGACCTACAAGGGCAAAGGTGTAGGCTCGTTCGGCGACGTTTCGTGCTTCAGCTTCCACGCCACCAAGGTATTTAATACTGTCGAGGGCGGCGCGGTCTGCTTCAAAGAGCAGTCCTTCGGCGACAGAATGTACGATCTGAAAAACTTCGGCATACACGGTCCCGAGAAAGTGGAATCGGTCGGCGCAAACGCGAAAATGAACGAATTTTCCGCGGCGATGGGTATCTGCAATCTGCGCCACGTTGACGAGGAGATCGAAAAGCGCCGCAAAGTGACGGAGCGCTATCACGAAAGGCTCGGCGGCGTTGAAGGCGTTCGGCTGAACAAGGTCTCGCCCGACGTTAAGCCCAATTACGCCTATCTTCCCGCGATATTCGACGAGGAAAAATTCGGCTGCGGGCGCGACGAAGTGTTCCGTGTGCTTGCGGAGCATAACATCGGCGCGAGAAAATACTTCTACCCGCTGACGAATTCATTCGACTGCTTTTCGGGAAGATTTGACCCGAACGACACGCCCGCTGCGTTAAAGATCAGCCGTTCGGTGCTGACTTTGCCGCTTTACGCCGATCTTACGACCGAACAGGTCGATCTGATCTGCGATCTGATAATTTCCTGCAAAAAATAAAAAAGATATCGGCGGACTATGCATAAAAGCGGTCTGCCGATTTTTTCTGCCAAACAGCAAACATAGCAATATTTTTTATCAATTATTAAACATTTGACAAAAACAGTATTGAAAAAATCGGTGAGGTGTGATATAATATATTATATATGAGTATTTCCGAACAACGATAATATGTTTATCAGACAGGAGTGCTTCTTCAGATGTGCAGAAAACGTAAAAAAATAGCCATCTTCGGATGCAGTTTCACAAGCAGATACAGAAAAGACCTCTGCCGAACCTTCAATATTGCCGCTGAGGAAATGAACGTTGATCTCTACTACTTCAACTCACGCGGTAAGATCGGTTACAAGAATCGTCTGTACAATAATTTCGAGTACGAAATTTTGGACTATATAGACCTTTCGGCGTTTGACGGCATCGTATTTGACGGCGAGGGCTACGACGTCGAGGGCATTGCCGACAAGATCTTCCGCAAGCTTTGCAGTTCAAACATACCCATCGTGTCGATCAGCAGTCAGGCAGAGGGCGTTTACAATATCGACTTTCAGGACACCAACGGCATACGCATGATAATCGAGCATTTCATAAACGTCCATCATTTTACCAAGATCGGGTTTATGTCGGGCTACCTTACCCACCCCGACGCGCAGGTGCGTTTGAAGGAGTTCCAAAGCGTTATGCGCGAGCACGGTATGCCCGAGGACGGCGCGGGTGTGTTCGAGGGAGATTTCTGGTTCAACAAGGGCAACGATGCGGCGGATTACTTTCTTTCGCTCCCCGAACGCCCCGAGGCTATCGTCTGCGCCAACGACTACATGGCGTTAGCTCTTTCCAAGGCTCTGAAAATGCGCGGGATTAAGATACCGAAAGATATCGCCATATCGGGCTTTGACGGAACTGTCGAGGGCAAGGATTATCTGCCTAACCTTACCTCTGCCACCCGCGAAAGGCGCGATATAGCGCGCAAAACGCTTAAACTGCTCGTCGATCTTTCCGACGGAAAAAACGTTGATAATATCGACCTGCATATCCGCCCGAAGATCGTTCTGGGGCAATCCTGCGGCTGCATACCCATCAACTACGAGGAGGAGGCGGAGAACATCAATCTGCTGTACGAGCAGCAGCAGAACATATATTTCAATATGTATGACGCCGAATCTTCGATACTAAAGCTCAACATGGTGGATAACGTCCGTAATCTGGAGACCACCTTCTCTGAAAACTCCGACAACTTCGGCGAATACAACGCATTTTTCTTGATGATGCACATCGACAAGAAACGCCGACCCGCCTACGACAGCGAATACACTTCGCCTACGGGGTCTTTTCTTCCCGCCGTGTGGATAGACAAAAACAACGATTACGTCGGCAGTCCCAGACAGATGAACTGCTCCTCGCTCGTTCCCGAGCCAAACTCCGACAGAAGCCATTTCTACTACATCATGAGCGTGCAGTGCGCCGATCGCGCTTTCGGCTACACGGTCATCGAGATGTCGGGAAAGGATATTTTTAACGACTTTTTCAATGTATGGCTGCTTAACATCGCAATAACTCTTGAAACTATCCTCAAAAACGACAGCATCAAAAAGCTCATCAAAAAGCTCGAAAATCTCAGCAAGAAGGACGATCTTACGGGTATGCTGAATCGGCGCGGCTTTGACGATTTTACCCGAGAAGCCATTTCGGGGCTGCGCGAACCGAAAAACGTATGTACGATGGTCGTGGACATGGACGGGCTGAAACGCATAAACGATGAATACGGTCACTACGAGGGCGACCGTGCGATCAAGACCGTCGCCGATATTCTGATACAATGCTGCGATTCGGGAGAGATAGCGGGACGAATGGGCGGCGACGAATTTTACATACTGGCTATCGACTATACCGAAAAGCTGCTCAATCGTTTTTTGGAGCGGCTGAACGGATATGTCAAGGAATTCAACGACAAGAATGACAAGCCTTATCGGATAGGCGTGAGCTGCGGCACCTGTATGGAGGAGATAAGCAGCCTTAGCAAACTTGATGAGCTTCTTAAGATCAGCGATGAGAGAATGTACAATCAGAAGCTCGGAAAGCCGGGAAGACGAAAATAAAACTAAAAAGGACTGTTGCGATCGCAGCAGCCCTTTTCTCTTTATTCAATTACTATGAACGCCGTTTTGCGAAGAGCAATAATAATTCGCAGCACAGCCGAATAAACAAGACTCGCACTGTAAATCAATACCGCGACCTCAAGATCTTTTATGAATATCAGGCACAGCGCCGCAAGCGCTATGTTTACCAGCCCGTGGGCGAATTTCATTTTCCAGGGACCCTCCACCGTTTTTCTTGACTCGTTTGCCCGCAGTATCTCCACTGCGCCCGAAAATGCGTGGACTCCCACAAGGTACGTCAGTATGTAGCTTTTCGGAATGTTCGACAGCGAGATCGTCAGCAGGGCAAAATCCAACATCACAACTCCCTTGAAAAGGATCATTTTGCCGCCGACCATGTGCCTTGCCATCGTGAAATAATATATCATATCCTTTACGGCGTCAGCGGCATTGCTCGCCGCAAGTATCAAGAGGATCATCGCCAGCGCCGTGTCCACGGGAGCTTCCATCACTATCGCCGCCGACAATAACATCAACAGAGCGAACACTATCTTTTGTATCCTTTGAAATACCGTCATATCTTCTCATTATCCTCCACGGCTTTACCCCGCATAGCCCGCAAGCTTGCTGCCCGACTTGAATATCTCGTCTATGACCATGCCTTTGTGCGCTATCGCTCCCCGAGTGAATCTGCCGAGAAACGTTTCGTCCCTGTCAGCCTTCGAGCTGCCCGTGTATTCGTCGAAATACCTGTCCATTGCGTATTCCGTGACCGTCTGCCCCGAAAGCTCTTCTCCGAAGGCTTTCCAGTCATCGCAGGCTATCAGCTGCCTTTTTTCGATGATCTCTTTTATTCGTCCGAGAAGCGGCTCGACCGTTTCCATATCGTAAGTGTCCTTTTCAAACGAGTGTATCGCGCCGCGAATGTACTTCATCGCGTATATCATCTGAGCGAACGCCTTAACATAGTCGGAGGGATTGTCCTTGACTATCTCCTCGTATTCGCCCCACGCGGGGAGATATTTGTACCTCGCGTAGCTGTAATCGGGCAGATGCCCCGCCCTGCCGTGACCGAGATTCATTATGGAGTTTTCGCTGCTCTGATAAAGGCTGTTGGTATAAACGCTGTTCACGGGGTCGTCGGGAACAGACGTTTTGTGCGCGAAGGTTATCGGCTTTTCCTTAAAGCCCTCGCCGTCGGGGAAAAGCTCGAAGAAAATATAATTCGTGTTGTTGATGACAAGAGAGGGAGTTCCCGCGAAATACATATGCGCCCAGGTATCCGCGAGAACGTGCATGGCTATCCCCACCGACTGGAGCGGCTTTCCCTTTGCAAGCTCCACGGTCTTCACCGCAAGGTCGCTGTTCGGACCGCATATCATACGGTATTTGTTCAGATATCTTTTGCCGCAGCCCTTCTTTTCCGCGTAAAGGTCTCTCGGCAGGAAATGAAACGCCGACCATATCCTTGTTATGTCCTGCAAGCCCACACGGTCTGTTCTTGCGTCCATAAGCTCAAGCTGAAGCTGCGTGGTAGCGGCGTCGGAGGGGGCTTTTATCTTTGCGAGAAGCGTTCTCGAACACTGGTCTACGAACTGCGAGCTGTACGCTATATCAAGGCTTTCCTCATGAGAATAGCCCGCGAGAAAAGCGGCGCAGTAGGTGGCGTAATAATGAAAATCCATCTGCATGGTCAGCTTTCCTCCCGCATTTGCTTAAGCTGTTTTATCTTCCGAGCCGACTTGATTATGACGGCTAAGAGGTAAACCGTTGTGAGGTCGGTAATAATAGAGGGTATCACTGAATATACGGCATCTTCATCTTCAAAGAATATTTTATAAAACGGTAAGCCTCCGAGAAATATCACTATAAGCACCACCGAAACGGCAAGGTAGCCCTTGCGGTACTTTTTGCCCCTTGCAGCTTTCATTGCGTTCACGCCGGAATATATGTGCGCCAGCGTCATTAAAACAACCATTATCAATAAAAATATGAAAACTATTGCCTTCGCCTGCGGTATTAACCCTTCGTCTTTAGCGACATTGTCGATCATATCCCTGATCGAAGTCAGAAATATCTGCAATACGCCTTTAACAACGCACCATATACCCATGATGACCGCGCCTTTTCCGCATATATAGAGATCGTCTTCATACCGCCTGAGTTCGGCACTTTCTTTGCTCATATCCCGATTTCTCTCCCGCAATTCGCCGAATTTGTAAAAACTATATTTAATTATATCAAAAAGCCCCGCCCTTTTCAAGCTGCATAATGCCCAAAAACCAATAATCATAATTGGTAACATTTCATTGCCGATACTATATGCCCGTTCCTGTTCGGATAACAAAAGATATCGAATGATCCTGTATAGAAAAAGCACATTCCCGCAGCTGCGTATACAGCGGGGAATGTGCTTTTTTCGTTTTACGATCTTAAATTTCGGTCAGATCATTTTACATAGCCGTAAAGTCCCGAGATCTTCTGATTTTTAACATCATTTGCCACAAGGCCTGCCACGATATCTGCGCCCTTTTCACAGAAATGTGTGCCGTCCGTCGAGCCCGAAACCGCGCCCATCAGATGATACGAAAGCGCCGTATTGTAGCCCACGGAATTATAGTGGTTCACCATAATGGAATTCAGGTCGATGCAGGGAATACTGTACTTGCTTGCAAGCTTCTTGCAGGCATTGCAGTAATCGGTATAGCTGTTCTCGAATCTTCCCGCCGAGCTGTTATAGGCTTTCATGCCGATAACGGTCGTAACAAGGATAGGCGTAGCACCCTTTGACTTCGCGCCGTTTATGAACTGCGTCATGTACCATTCGTAGCTGCCTTCGCTCGGGTAATCGGCGTTGCCGCAAACGGGTGCGTATCTGTCGGCGTTTGATTTGCCTGCGTCATTGATGGCAAACTGTATCAGAACATAGTCGCCGGATTTCAGGCTGTCCTCAATGCTCTTCCATCTGCCTTCGTCCCATGCCTTCTTGGTGCTTCTGCCGCCCATCGAGCGATTGATAACGTTCACGCCGCCGTTAAAATAGTTCGGCAGATAATAGCCCCAGCCCTGCTGCGGAGCATAGCTTGCGTTATACGACTGCACCGTGGAATCGCCAAGGATATATACGGTCGTTCCGTTGGTTTCCGGTATCTCCTCGCTGCTCGGGTCATAGGGTACTGCATAAGGCTCGTCGGTGAGCGTCAGGTTGATGTAATCAAGGTTCGGTCC
>JAILFF010000234.1 GCA_024697705.1 Ruminococcus sp. | reverse complement strand
AAAAGCAAACCGTATGCGAACCGAAAAGCGTTCACAGCCGCAGATCAAAAACGGGGATATACTTCTGACTATGATCGGTCTGCTGTCGCTCGGAAAATCGGATTTTGAGAACGTCAATGAGTTTCACAAAGACGAGGAATTCTACAAGATCGCGCTCGGAATTGCTTATGGTATTCCGTCGGAATCCTCGCTCCGCAATCGGCTTGATGGTATCGGTACGTCGATGGATCAGCAAATTCTCGCCGGCAATGTCGATATGTTTCTTTCCTGCGACTATGAGCCATCGCCGCTTGCAAGCGGCTGTGTCACGGTAGATATTGATGTTTCGCCGTTTGATAATTCCGGCAGTCATAAAACCGGTGTTTCCGGAACATATAAGAATTTTGACGGCTATACTGTGAACAGCCTATATCAGAAGGGTTCTCCCCCACACGAGCTTGCCGGCATTAACATAGTTAATGCAGCCAACCCCTTTCCCAAGACTTTTGGTTTGCCCTCACTTTGCAGTATTTGCGGGCTTATAAATGCTCATTTACAGATATTAAAAAAGTGAAATGTGAGCCGTTCACATTTTCCTTCTTAAGTGTAACCTTTTCGGCTTGTTTTCTGATTATCATAGTGAGGAGAGAAAGGAGGCGGGAGCAATGGACGGACATGAAAAAGACCGCGAGCTTGTCGGGCTGTATCTTTCGCGGGATAAATCGGCGGTCGAGATGACGGAGAAGCTCTACGGCAGGCGGCTCGCGGGGCTTGCACGGAGCTTTTTGAGCGACAGGCGCGACGCGGAGGAGTGCGTGAACGACACCTATCTGAAAGCATGGAACTCAATTCCGCCGCAGAAGCCCGCCGATCTTTTCTCATATTTGGCGAGGCTCTGCCGCTGTACCGCCTATAATATCATCGAGAGTCAGCAGGCGGCAAAGCGCACGGCGCAGCTTGTGGAGCTTACCCGCGAGATGGAGGAATGTATCCCCGACGCAAGCCGCGATACTTCTCCGAGTGACGAATTGATTTCGGCGCTGATAAACGAATTCCTTGACAGCCTGCCGCGTGACAAATGCGATATTTTCGTCAAGCGGTACTGGTACGGAGAAAGCATCGACATGATATCGGCGGAAACGGGCTTAACAAAAAGCAATGTCAAGACCACGCTTCACAGAACAAGGGAAGGTCTGCGGAAGTTTCTGGAAGAGAAAGGAGCAAAGCTATGAACGGAAATGATATTTTAAGGGCAATGAACGGTCTCGACGAGAAATATATAATTTCGGCAAACGGCGAACAAACGTTAAAGCAAGGCAGAAAGCCCGCAAAAAGCATATTTAAGACCGCCGTCGCTATCGCCGCTGCGGCAGCGCTCATGATACCCGTGGGCGCGTATGCGTATACACGGCTTATCCACCGCGAATCCGTCGAGATGTATCTCGAAAACTCCGCGAAAGTCGAGGAAAGCGGCAACGCGGTAAATCGGGTCATGGAAAACGAACATATCAGGATAACGCTCGATACCGTGCTTTCGGACGGATATATGGCTATGGCGATCGTGACCCTTGACGCACTCGACGAATATGGCAGAAACTTTGTCCTCACCCACCCCGATATCATGCTGAAACGCACCGACACGGGCGAACCCGTATTCCCGAGCGGCGGCGGCGGTATGAACGACCACATCGGTCAGCGAAAAAACGACAGCATAAAATACTATCACACATTTGACCTAAAAAAGATCGACTCCGCTCCCGATTACGAGATGATCTTTTACAGCTATGGGTTGTTCACCGACGAAGACCATGCGGCTGCAAACGGCAAGAGCTTCAAGGTCGATGAAAACTTTATCCCCCTTGACAACCCGCTTGGATATGATTTTGTCGCCAACGTCAATTTCCGCAGGAATGTCGATGCCGTCACGCTCACCGCGGAGAACGGCAATACGCTCACGCTTTCGCAGTTCGAGCTGATAAGCGAAGACCCCGCGCTCGATCTTATCAATGTTTCGCCCGATACGTTCCGACTTATCAAAAACGACGGCACACTTGAAGAAAGAACCGATTTCAGCGGCTTCGGCTCGGGCGAAGAGGACGATGAGCAGTTCTCGGCACTGTGTTTCGGCAAGTTCATCGACCTTGACGAATACAAGGGCGTTATGTTAGACGGCACAGAATATCTCAAATAATCGCAACCGCCCCGACGAGAGCAATCCCGTCGGGGCGGTTATCTCTCAACGCAAAAATCATTTTTACAGTTAATAGGTAACAGTGAATAGTTATAGTACAAGCCGACGAGCGAAGCAAGTCTATGCAGTCTCATCGCAGCAAGGCGATACATCAACTGTTCACTTTTCACTTTCAACTGTAAAAATGTTCCCGCGGGTGCTTTTTTGATAAAAGATACCGCGCAGGGGTTGAAAAGCCGTCTTCGATGTGGTATAATGCTATAAAAGGAAGTTTGACATGATAAAAAAATTTGTAGGATTCGGAAAGGCGGCGATGTCATGAAACTTCTGCTGATACAGGCGTGGAACGGCAAGGAAGCTTCTTTGCGCGGCAAATTCTCCAATTTGATCTCCTATTCTTCCCTGACGCTCGCCGTGATATGCTCGCTGATACCGCCGGGTATGTTCAAAAAGATCGACGTCGTGGACGAGTATTCCCAAAAGCTCGATTACGATCGTGACCGCTACGACCTCGTGATGATCTCATCGGATACCTCGTCGGTGCTTTCGGCTTACAAACACAGCCGCGCCTTACGCAAACGCGGCGCTTATACCGTGATCGGCGGATACCATGCCACCGCCCTTCCCGACGAAGTCGCCAAATACTGTGACACCGTTATCGCAGGTCCCGCCGAACGCGCCGTTCCCTCGTTTTTCAAGGATTTTGCCGCTGGCTGTCCGAAGCCATTTTACCGTGAAACAAATGTCTGCGCCGCCGATATGACCGTACCCGACAGAAGCCGCATCACTCAGCGGCACAAGCTGCGCGTTCCCGCGGTCATCGCTAACCGCGGCTGCATAAACCGCTGCAAATACTGCTCTATGGCGATGATGTGGCGCAGCGACCCGCGCCCGATCGCCGCCGTTATCGACGAGATAAGGTCGCTCAAAACAAAGTTCCTTATCTTCTTCGACCCGAATTTCTTTGCCGACCGCGCCTACGCGATAAGGCTGATGAAAGAGTTAAAGCCGCTGAAGATACTATGGGTCTGCAACGCAACGGCTGATTTCGGGAACGATCACGAGCTTATGCACTTAGCCTACAAATGCGGCTGCCGCGGCGTGCTTATCGGGTTTGAGTCGCTCAATTCCCGTTCGCTGAAAGGCGTGGCAAAGCGTTTCAGCAACGCCGAACGCTACCGCACGATAATAAAGAATATCCACAGCCACGGGATAGCAGTAAACGGCTGCTTTGTTCTCGGATTTGACAGCGATACCGAAGAAGAACTGCTTGCCCTGCCCGACCGAGTGGAAAAGCTTGGACTCGACCTCTGCCGTTTTTCAGTGCTTACCCCCTACCCCGGGACGGCTCTTTTTGCCGAATACGAACGCGAAGGCAGGATAACCTCGCGCCGCTGGAACCTCTACGATCAGCACCATGTCGTGTTCAAGCCGAAGAATATCAGCGCCGAACGGCTGCACGTCGTCTATCGGCAGGTGTGGAAGGACGCTTACAGCTTTAAGCGAATTTTTAAGCGGGTGATAAAATCTCCCGTGCTGATGGGACCTGTCGGATTGTTCCTGATAGGTGCAAATATCGGCTTCAAGCATCTCGGCATCGACGAAAAGTTCAGGTGACATTTAAACAGCACAGGCTCGATAATAAAAGGGCGATGGAGCCGCGTACAAATATGACATATCTTATGTATGATCCGCTTTTTACGCAAGGAGGTCTTTAGATCGGGCTGAAAAGCGGCAAAGGAGGCGAAATATGACAGGCGAGGTACTTCCCGTTTCGCATTTCAGCGCTGCCGACAAAAGTCAAATGTTCGCAATAATGCGGGAATATTACGACAACATGGACGAAACGGTATTTCTGCGCGATTTTAACGACAAGGACTACTGCCTTGTCCTGCGCGACAACGGCGAGACAGTCGGCTTCACCACGCAGAAGCTGCTCGATGTCGATATCGGCGGCGAGGTCGTTCACGGCGTGTTCTCGGGCGATACGATCATCAGGCGCGAATACTGGGGTCAGACGGGGCTTTATCAAATTTTCGCAAAATTCTGGTTTAACTACGCAAAAAAGTACGACGAGTTCTACTGGTTCCTTATCTGCAAGGGTTACAGAACATACGGTATCCTTCCTCTGCTGTGGGAGGAATTTTACCCGAATTACCGCGCCGCCACCCCCGAACGCGAAAAGCGCATCATCGACGCCTACGCTTCGGCGCTCTACCCCGACGACTACAACCCCACAACAGGCGTTATAGAATACAAGCACGAAAAGGACAGGCTCAAACCCGACGTCGGAGAGATACCCGAAAGGCGGCGCAAAAGCCCCGATATCGCGTTCTTCTGCGAGAAAGACCCGGGCTATGTGAACGGCAACGACCTTGCTTGTCTGGCGAGGTTCGATGAGTCGGTGCTTCGTCCGCGCAGTCCCGAAAGGCTGGGTCTGAGATGACGGAGCTGCTGAACCGCGCCTGCCGCCTGATGTATCTGCGCGGCTACCGCGAATTTCTAAAGCCGCAGAACGTGCGCAGAACACAGCTCGGTTATCTGTTCGGGCTTATCTCCAAAAACGCCGATACCGCTTACGGCAGAAAGCACGGCTTTTCCGATATCCGCAGTTACAGCGACTTTTCGGAGCACGTTCCTCTGACCGTCTACGAGGACTACGAGCCGTATATCGAACGCATCGCGGACGGCGAAAAGGGAGTGCTCACCGCCGAACCCGTTATTCTTTTCGAGCCGACAAGCGGTTCTTCGGGCGGGAAAAAGCTGATACCGTACACTGCGTCGCTCAAAGCCGAATTTCAGCGCGGAATACGCCCCTGGCTGTGCGACCTTTACACGAATATACCGGGGCTGTGCGGCGGCAAAAGCTACTGGTCGATAACGCCCGTCACGGCGGGCAAGACATATACCAAGGCGGGGCTTCCGATAGGCTTTGAGGAGGATTCGGCGTACTTCGGCGCGTTCGAGCAGCTGCTTATGCGCGGTATCTTCGCGGTGGACGGCTCGGTGAAGTTTTCCGAAAGCATCGAGCAGTTTTGGCACGACACGGCGGTGAAGCTGCTGAAATGCCCTTCCCTGTCGCTTATCTCGGTGTGGAACCCGACGTTTCTTTCGATACTCTGCCGATATATCGGCGACAACGCGGCGGCGCTTTACAAGGAGCTTCCCGCCTGCCGCAGACAGCTTATCGCCGCAAAAAACGATCGTTTCGATAGGGTGTTCCGCGGCTTGCGGCTGATAAGCTGCTGGGCTGACGGCAGCGCTTCGGAGGACGCGGCGGCGCTTAAAAAGCTCTTTCCGAATGTGACAATTCAGCCGAAGGGACTTCTCGCGACAGAGTGCTTCGTATCACTGCCGCTTGTCGGAGAGGACGGCGCAAGGCTCTCTACGGACTCGCATTTCTTTGAATTCATGCGGCTTTCGGACGGCAAGATCGTCACGGCAGACCGCCTCGAACGCGGCGAGTATGAGATCATCGTCACGACGGGCGGCGGCTTTTACCGCTATCGGCTCGGCGATATCGTCGAGGTGCTTGAAGCCGAAAAAGACCGTCAGCCGCGCATCAGATTCCTTCGCAGAAGGGGCAACGCCTGCGACCTCTGCGGCGAAAAGCTGACGGAGGATTTCGTGCGGAACGTCTGCCGTTCGCTCGGTATCGCGGGGGATTTCTGCCTTTTAGCGCCCGAGGGCAAGGGCTACACGCTTTACACGAACGCACGTTCCGTCACGGAAACGGCTCTCGAAAAGGCGCTATGCGAAAGCTATCATTATAATTACTGCCGAAATCTCGGGCAGCTGCGGGCGGCTGAGATAGTCCATGTAGGCGGCGAGCCCGAACGGGCGTATCTCGAACGGCTCACGGCAGAGGGGATGCGGCTCGGCGATATCAAGCCCGCTTTTCTCAGCAGACGAACGGGCTGGGGAAAATATTTCGGAACGGAGGTAAAACCATGAAGATAGCACTGCTTGCTCCGGCGGGTGCCATGCACCGTTTTTCGGGGAGCTTCGGAAAGTCGCTGCACTATGCTCCTTTGACGCTCACGACTCTTGCGGCGCTCGTGCCCGAGGATATCGGCGCGGAGGTCGTCATCTACGACGAGACCGCAGGCAAGATACCCCTCGAAATCGACGCGGAGCTTATCGGCATCACCTGCATTACGGGAACCGCGCCGCGCTGCTATGCCTACGCCGATTATTTCCGCAAGAAGGGCAAGACGGTATTCCTGGGCGGCGTTCACCCTTCGATGCTCCCCGACGAAGCGGCGCAGCACGCGGACGTTATCTTCACGGGCTTTTCCGAGCAGACATTTCCGCAGTTCCTTCACGATTACGTCAAGGGCGATCATAAGAAGTTCTATCATCAGAACTGCGATTTCACGATAGAGGGCAGACCCCGCCCACGCCGCGAGCTGCTCAACAAGAAGCGCTACATCACGATAAACACCGTCGAAGCGATACGCGGCTGTATGCACAACTGCACCTTCTGCGCCTATCCCGCGGCGTTCGGCAAGCGCGTCTACAAGCGCCCCGTGAAGGAGGTCATCGAGGAGATAGAAGCGCTTCATTCAAAGCACGTTTTGTTCCCCGACGTAAATCTTATCACCGACAGGAAATACGCAATGGAGCTTTTTTCCGCCATGATACCGCTGAAAATGATCTGGATGGGTCTCGTAACGTCGTCGGTCGGCGTCGATGAAGACCTTTTAAAGGTACTGAGCAAAAGCGGCTGCCGCGGACTGCTTATCGGCTTCGAGTCGATAACGCAGGAGTCGCAGAAGTATATCCACAAGGGACACAACCGCGTGGATAATTATATCGAGCTGATGAAAAAGCTGCACGAATACGGCATACTCGTGCAGGGCTGCTTCGCCTTCGGCGGCGACGAGGAGGACACGAGCGTTTTCGACCGCACCGTCGAAATGGTGATAAAGGCGAAGATCGACCTGCCGCGCTATTCGATACTCACGCCGTTCCCGCGCACTCAGTTCTACGATCAGCTCGAAAGCGAGGGGCGCATAACCGAGCGCAACTGGGCGATGTACGACGTTCAGCACTGCGTTTTCACCCCGAAGCAGATGACCCAAAAGCAGCTCGAAGAGGGCACCGACCGCGCCTGGCGCATGACCTATTCGACAGGCAGCATACTGAAGCGGTTAGCGCCGTTCACGATAAGCCCCGCGATAGCCTTTCCCGTAAATCTCGGCTACAAGGGCTACGCCGACAAATGGCATAAATTTACCCGCGAGGTAATGTGCGACAATTCCGACATACCCGTCCTGTGAGGTGACCGCCTTGAAAATAACCTTTATTCTCCCCGCGATAGGCAAAAAGCCGGGCAAAAAATACATCGGCACCTGGAAGATGGAGCCGCTGACGATAGCGCAGCTGAAAGCCCTTACTCCGCGCAGCGTCGAGACCGAGCTTTTCGACGACAGGCTGGAGCTTATCGGCTACGACACCCGCACCGACCTTGTCTGCATAACCGTCGAGACCTACACCGCCAAGCGCAGCTACAAGATAGCGGCGCGTTTCCGCGAAAGGGGCATACCCGTCGTTATGGGCGGCTATCATGTCACACTCTGCCCCGAGGAAGCCGAGCTTTACTGCGACAGCGTGATGATAGGCAACGCCGAAACGGTATGGCGGCAAATGCTCTCCGACGCAAAAAACGGAACGCTGAAACGCCGCTATTACGGCGGCACTGCCGAGTACGACATTCAGCCCGACAAGAGCATTTTCCGCGGAAAGCCCTATCTGCCCGTGTCGCTCGTGGAAACGGGGCGCGGCTGCATACACCGCTGCGAATTCTGCTCGATATCGAAATTCTATTGCAGCCGTTATTACTGCCGCTCGCACGACCTCGTGGTGGACGATCTTAAGCGCTCCAAGCACAAGTATACTTTTCTTGTTGACGATAATCTCGTCGCGAACCGAAAGAACGCAATGGAGCTTTTCAGGCGCATCACCCCGCTCAACAAGAAATGGGCGGGACAGGGCACTCTTTCGATGGCTAAGGACGGCAAGCTGCTCAAAGCCATGAAGGAAAGCGGCTGCGAGATAATCCTTATCGGCTTCGAGAGCCTTAACAAGGAAAATCTGCGGCAGATGAACAAGTCGTTCAATTACGCACTGGGCGAGCGCGACGAGCTTGTGAAGCGCATACACGCTGCGGGACTGGGCATTTACGCGACGTTCGTTTTCGGCTACGACAACGACGACGAGCGCACCATCGAGGACGCTCTTGCCTTTGCGAAAAAGCACGATTTCTACACGGCGGCGTTCAATCATCTGCTGCCGTTCCCGAACACGCCGCTCTACGACCGCCTTAAAGCGGAGGATCGGCTGATATACGACAAATGGTGGCTCGCGGACGGTTACAATTACGGCGAGCTGGCTTTCCACCCGAAAAAGCTGTCGGCGGAAAAGCTCTCGCGGCTGTGCCGAAACGCCCGCAAGGAGTTCTCGGCTCCCAAAACAGTGCTTTCGCGGGGGCTTGCCTCGCTCGGGCGCACCTCGCCGCTGATGTGGGGGCTGTTCTGGGGAATGAACCTGCGGCTCGGCGAAGAAGTAGACCAGAAAATGAACGTTCCGATCGGAGAGAACCTTGATGAACTTCCAAAATGACAGATACACGCTGCGCCTTGCCGAACCCCGAGATGACGGCGGGATTCGTGAGATATTTGAAAGCGGCAGCTTTTCGGGCGGGCTTTCGGTGCAGTATCTCCGCCCCGAGCCGCTCGATTCGTTCGCGGCTGACGGCGAGGAGCCGCGTATGCTCGTTATCTTCGACAACGAAGAAAAGCGCATCGTCGCCGTGGGCGGAGCGGTGGTGCAAAGCTGCTTTATCGGAGGCGAACCGCAGCGCTGTGCCTATCTTACGGGGCTTAAGATACACCCCGATCATCAAAAGCATATCTTCTTCATCGCCCGCGCCTACGGATTTCTCGGCGTGCAGCTTTCCGACTGCGGCTGCTGCTACACGACTATCCTCGACGACAACGAGCCCGTTATCCGCATGATGGAGAAAAAGCGCAAAAGTATGCCCGAGTACCGCTATATCGGGCATTACACGACCTACTGCTTTGGCGGCGCAAAGCATATCCTGCCCGTCGAGGTCGGCAATACAGAGGGCTTCGACAAGCTGATGAAGACGTACTTTTCGGGCTTTGCGCTTGCCCCCGTGAACAGCGGTCTGAGGGGCTTCGGCGAAAAGCAGTTCTATTCGCTGCGGGATGAAAGCGGAGAGATAACCGCCTGCTGCTTTGCGGGAGATCAGCGTGCGACAAAGCAGTACCGCCTTTGCTCCTACGGCGGTATCTATCGGCTGCTTTCGCATCTGCCGACCGCGCTTTCGGGCTATCCGCCGTTCCCGCGTGAGGGAGAGATCATCAGCCACGGCGTTATCTCATATCTCTATATCAAGGACAACGACCCCGCTCTGTGCCGAAAATTCCTGCGGACGGTCGCTTCGATGCGGGAGGACAGCCTGCTGCTGTGGGGGGCGACTGACGATCACCCGCTTACAGATGCTATGAAAAGCGTCAAAGCGGTAAAGTACGGCAGCCGCCTGTACGAGGTAGTCTTTGACGGCAGAGAGCCGCGGCTTTCGGGCAGGATAGGCATGGAGGCTGCCCTGCTGTGAGCTTATTGAGGGCAATGGTTTTTACGTGGGGCTCTATATATAAATATTCGTGAGCTCGACGGTAAAAAACGCGGTATACCGTCGTTTTCTCGTCGAGACCACATGGTCTTGACGGAGAAACCGCGTAATTACGCACTTTTTACCGTCGGGCTCACGAAATATATTTGTCTATGGGAGATATGATTTTCACGGTCTTCACGGCGGCGACGGTCGTTCGTGACGCGAATGTGATATTTACGCAGGTACTTACCGCAGTGTTTTTTTAGGAGCTATAAATGAGCATTTAGCAAAGAAAGCCCGCGAAGCGGAACCGGGGTCAAGGGGCTCCCGCCCCTTGCGGGGTATGGGGCAGAGCCCCATTCGGAATCAAGCCGCGCATCGTTAAGCTGACCGCCTTGCAGAACTGTTCGCGCGGCTTGCCTCTTCCTTTGTGCGACGTGAGCGGAGCGAACGAGCGGTCTGTTCGCACAGCACTTTCTTTACGGTGGGGCAGAGCGCAATCTTTTGGTGAAAATCGCTTCGCTCTTTCGCCAAATAAAATCGGCAATTTCTTTGTTTCTGTACTGTTTAGCAGATTTTATAATCCTGCTTGTTTT
>JAILFF010000232.1 GCA_024697705.1 Ruminococcus sp. | reverse complement strand
GCGGTAAGTTTTTCGGGCGTGCGGCTGATTTAAATGGGGGCTCTGCCCCCAAACCCCCGCAAGGGGCGTCCTGCCCCTTGACCCCTTTTCCGCTTCGCGGGTGTTTGCGCTAAATGCTCATTTATAGTATAGTAATTAAAGTTGTCCGGACGTTTCTTCGCCTGCGACTGAGTAACGAATATCGCTTCGCCCGGTGTTCCTTCGGCTGTCGCCGTAATGCCGCAGCAGCCCAGACAGCCGCTCAAATCTTTGAATATCTCATTTTACCGTCTCCTTGTTATCCCAAAGCTTACTTTTCATTAATCCATCCCGCTACGACCTTCTGTACGAAGATAAGATCGTCAAGGTCAACGTCGCCGTCGTCGTCAACATCGGCAGCCTGCTCGTATTCCTCTTCGACCTTCCAGCCTGCCATTAGCTTCTGCATGATAAGAAGATCGGTAATGTCGGAAGTTCCGCTGCAATCAATGTCGCTGCTGCTTATCAGCTTGTAATTATACTTATTATTTAACGCATACCTGTGCGCCGGGGAGTTCTTGTAGCAGTAGATCACCGCTTTTGGGCTGCCGTCGATAAGACCGTTTCCTATATCGTTAGTGTTCTTGGAAATGGTTATCTTGGTTAGCGAGACGCAGTCCGCAAACGCCTTTTTGCCGAGCATATTTATCTTTTTCGAGATAGTTAAAGTGTCAAGCGCCGTATACTGGAAGCAATAATCGCCTATCGAAACAAGTTTTTCGGGGAGCTTGATGCTTTTGAGCGAGGAACAATTGAGGAAAGCTCCCTCTTCAAACGAGGTAACGTTCGCGCAGCCCGAAACTTTAACAAGCGCTTCGCAGCCGTTGAACAGATAACTGCTAAGCGTCGTTACACCGCTGCCGACAGCGACTTGCTGCAAGAGTTTATTGTTCTGGAAAGCATAGGGCTTTATCTCCTTAACGGTGTCGGGGATATTGAGCGCTGTGAACGCGCAGTTCGCGAAAGCGGAGGAACCGATGGACGAAAGCTTGCCGTAGATCGTTACCTTTGAAAGCGAAGTGCAGTCATTGAAAGAATAGTTGCCGACGGTGGTAAGATTTTTTGGTAATTCCACGGTCTCCAGCGACTTGCAGTTATCAAAGGAGCCGTAATTTATCGTCGTGATCCCCGAACCGAGGCTCAGCTTTTTAAGCGAGATACAATTCTGGAACGTATAGTTTTCGATGTCCGAAACGCCGTTTCCGACAGTAACTTCTTCAAGGGTGCCGATCCCCGTGAATGAACCTTCTCCGAGCTCCGTAACGGTATCCGGAATGATCACCTTTTTCAGCGAGGTATTCTTGAAAGCATAATTCTTGATGGTGGTGACACCTTTGCCGAAGGTAACCGAAGACAGCGCGGAGCTGTTATTGAAAGCGTATTCGCATATATCCTTTACGCTGTCGGGGAGGGTGACGGACTCAAGCGCTTTGCAGCCCGCGAAGGAATATTTGCCGAGCGTTGTTACATTATTGCCGAGTTTTACGGAAGAAAGATTGACGCAGTCTGTAAAAGCCGACTCGCCTATCCATGTAACGGAATCGGGGATAGTGACAGACGTTATGGTCTTATTATCAATAAATGCTTCGGCGTCGATGCCCGTTACCGTAATACCCTCGATGGCCGAAGGTACAGTAATGCTTTTTTTCGTGCCGTTATAGCCCTCGATCGTCACCTCGGAATCCATGCCGTTGATGGAATAAAGAAAGCCGTCGGAGGTCTGCTTGTAAGCGTACTGCGTCTCACGGACGAGCACCGCTTCACTCGCTTCGGCGCCCGCCCTGATATCGTCAAGTCCGAAGGAACCGAAGGCGCCCGCTGCGACAGCCAGCGCGCACACGGCGGCGGTAAGTCTTCTGATATTCATAGTTTATACTCCCTTTCACTTATCCTAAACTGTCATTTGTTATGACATATTTCTTTGAGATATCATAATTGTATTATACAGAGTTAGACATTAAATTAATACTGTGTAAACATAATATAAATCATTAAAAAATATACGAATTTTATTCATTCTGCACGGTACATTCCCGCGTTTTTGAGCATTTCGGGAAGATCGAAAAGCGAGATACCGTCCTCCTCCGCACGCACACAGACAGCGGGATTTTCCTCCGAGATCAGTTCCCACGGGGTGACAAGGGGGCTTGTCTGTTCCATGCCGAATTTCCCGAACGCCTTAAGCGTACCGCGGAGCATTTCCTCATCGGCGGGGTAGACGCTTATCACCTTATAGAGCTTAACGTATATCTCGCCGCCGCTTTCGTTGCCGCCGAAGCCGAATCTGCACACGCCGTCGCCCGCGAGCAGCGAGCCGTACTCTTTAATAAGTACGGATATGACCTCCGAAGTACAGTTATCAAGGTAATAAGTTGTCCAGCCGGAGTCATCGGCGGAGTTTTCGTCGGGCAGTTCGAGAAAGAAGAACACGGGTTCTTTGATAAGTCCCGCAAGCTCCGTTATCAGTGCGGGAAGCTTTTCTGCCGAGACGACAGCCTCGAAGCCGCCGTCGGGGTGAGTTTCGTAAGCATTTTTGAGCCCCTCGGTATTTTCCATATCGACCCCGCAGGGCAGCATAAATTTATTATCCATGAGCGTTCCTCCGTAAAGAAAAGTGAAAAAATGCAAAGGCAAACCAAAAGTCTTGGGAAGTTGAAAAGAAAACGCAAAGTGAAGACTATTAATATGCCTTTGCTTTGCGGTTCTTTATTAGACCTGTCCGCTAACCATCGTGCGGCGTATGGCAAAGGATTTTGCCATGATGCAAGGCGGACGACTGCATTAACTTCGTTAATGCCAGCGGGCTGTCGCCCGGTGAGGAGGACAACGCAGCAGCATGGTAAAAGATTTTGTCATACGCTGTGCGAGGGTTAGCGGACAGGTCTATTTATTCGCCCTGATTATCTTCTCGATCATATCCCATATCAGATATAAAAAGTATATCACACAAAATATATTCGTCCCGACTGACAAAAACCGCTTTGCCATACTGTTCACACATTTCGGCTCGCTTACATACAGCTTTTCGATAAGCTCAGTAAATAATACGATAGCTCCGTAAAACCCGAGAAATAATACGATTATATAGATCGCACGGCTTAGGTCCCCCGTCGATATCCCAAGCGCACTCCCGAAATCGCCGATGCTTGCTATTAAATTGTTGATAATGTGTATCACAATGCACGGAACTATGCTGCCGTACCTTATCGCTACCATCGCATATACCGCCCCGCTTAACATCGCGGGGATAGCCTGCTTTACGTTGCCGTGCATCAGACCGAAGGTCACCGCCGAGAACATCACGGCAAGACCGTTTCCGTAGGGCGCAAGCAGCTTTAAGCACAGCCCGCGGTAAACGAATTCCTCACAGACGGGTCCCAGCGCGCAGATATATATGAACTGCATCACCAGCGCGTAGGGCGTGGGCTTGTCTACCGAAAAGTCCGAGGCGGGCAGCGTAATGCCCTCCTCTTTCAGCCTTTCGGTCAGATTGCTTATCAAAAGCGCCGCCATAAGGTTGAACGTGATCGAGGTCGGCAGAAACAGCAAGCCGTCGGGGACTGCTTTCTTGTACGGGCGCATCACCTCGTGCAAAGGTATACCCATCATGAACCGCCCGATAACGAATATCGAAAGCGTCGATAATACCACTATGAACACGCACGCCGTCATGTTAAAGGCGGTAGTGCCCGATATCCCCGGGGCTGTCTCGTTGAAATATTTTGCCACCGCCGAGACATCAAGATTTATCTTGCCCGTGAACCGCGTGTACGCCGCCAGCCAGTAGACCCTCGTGTAAAGCGTGTTGAAAAGCTCGTACAGCAGCAGAAGTATCGCCAGCATCGAGGCGTTTATGAAAAGCTGTGTGCGCTCCTTGTTCTCCGCCTCGTGCCTTAACGCCTGATCTATCTCGGTACTAAGCTCGGTCTCGGGGCAGCTTTGACTTTCCCGCATCAGCGCATCTCCTTTCGGGTCACAGCAGATTTTTCACCGCCGAGTAGACCCTCTGCGCTATCTCGGGCTTGTTCATCGTGTAGAGATGTATGCCGTCAACATCGTTGGCGATAAGGTCGTTTATCTGATCTATCGCGTAGGCTATGCAGGCGTCGCGCAGGGCAAGCTCGTCGTTCTCGTAGCGGTTGAGTATGCGCGAGAGCTTCTTCGGTATCGAAGCGCCGCACATCGAGACCATGCGCAGTATCCCCGCCTTCGAGGTAACGGGCATTATCCCCGCCTCGATGGGGCTTTTTATGCCTGCGATAAGGGTCTTTTCGCGGAAGGTGTAGAAATCCTCATTGTCGAAGAAAAGCTGAGAGATGAAATGCTCCGCGCCGCAGTCCTCTTTTTCCTTCATGTGAAGGATATCGGCTACTGTCGTAGGGCTGTCGGGGTGAGTTTCGGGATAGCAGGCGGCGGATACCGTTATCCACGGAGCCTTCTGTTTCAGATAGGTTATCAGCTCCGAAGCGTAGTGAAAGTCGTCCTTCGGAGGGGTCTTGTCGCTGATGTCGCCGCGCAGGGCAAGCACGTTCGAGATACCCGCGGCGCGGAAGTTCCCGACGGCTATGTCGATATCCTCGCGGGAATTGTTCACGCAGGTAAAGTGCGCAACGGCGGGCGTGCCGAATTTCCCGGCTATCTCACGGCAGATGTCGATCGTCGAGGTATCGGCGGGATTTCCGCCCGCGCCGTAGGTAACGCTGATAAAATCGGGATTAAGTCCCGCAAGACCGTTCAGCGTGGAGAATATCTCGCTTACGGGGTCGTGCTTTTTCGGCGGGAAGACCTCCATCGAAAACACGGTTCTGCCGTTATTAAACAATTCTCGTATATTCATAAGCTTTATTCCTTATTATAATAGATTTCCTTTCGGCAAAGCCGCAGGATTCATGATTGTAATTATAGCATTAAAAGAGCTTTTTGTCAAGAACTGCGCAGGTTTGCTCACGGAAATCAATTTTGCTCCGTTTTTTAGGAATCTTGTAGGGGTGCTCATGCGTGAGCGCCCGTTCGGGGGACAATGTGCCTATTTGCGTGCGCACACATAGGTGCGCCCCTACATGAAATCGGGTTATATAACATATATTGTAGGTGTGAGTTTGCCCCGACCTGTTCGTCCGGCAATTCCTGTCTTTATAGCAATACTTGTTATGTAGGGGCGAGCAATTGCTCGCCCGTGAATTTGCCACGACCGTCTGCCAATCCCGACTTCGCGCAACTCATTTGCAAAAATCGCTGCGCTCTTTTGCAAATATAAAATCGGCAATTCACTTGTTCCCGCTCTGACTTGATGATCTATTTGTTTGCGCCTTTTTGTGGGCTTTTTTAGAAATTGCCGATTTTATTTTTTTTATACGTTCGGATTTCTTTCTCCGAGTTGTTTGCTGCCGTCGTAGGCTTTGTGGGGGGGAAAAACCCTTTAGGAAGGGGATTTTCCCCCCCCCCCCCTCCCCATACTTTTTTTTTTTTCTCCCTTTTTGGTAAAAAAAAAAAACCCCCCCCCCCCCGGC
>JAILFF010000203.1 GCA_024697705.1 Ruminococcus sp. | reverse complement strand
GATATCAAGTGTTATCAATCAAGTGAAAAAATATACAGCAATACCGAAGCCGTGCCTATTATAAGAGGTATCACGCTCAGAATAACATAAGCCGCCGAGGATATCCGTTCGCCGAGCTCCTTTCGGCGGGAAACGAGCAGCCAAATCGCCGCCGCCAAAAGCACCGCGACAGTAGTCACATGGAGCATATCCTGCGCCCTTATGCTGTCTGTATGCGGCTCGATATATAACATCAGCATATAAAACAGTCCGAGTCCGCCGAACCAAAGGAAAAAGCCCTCGGTCAGTACACGCAGTTTAAGCAGCGCGCCTTTCATGGTTTGATCTCCTTTGCGAAACACACCGCCCCTTCAAGCTTATCGTAGGGCGGGTAATTCCCGATCCTGTGATACCCGAGTTTCGTATAAAGCCCCACCGCGTCGGGCATTATCTCCCGCGTTTGCAGTATCAGCCGCGAAAACCCGCGCCGCTTCGCCTTTTCCTCCAAAAGAGCCATCATCTGCGAAGCTATGTGATTTTTCCTGAACCCGGGCTCGACCCACACGCGCTTTATCTCCGCGTCCTTTTCGGAATAAGCCTTTATCCCCGCGCAGGCGGCGGGCTTTTCCCCCGCGTAAACGACAAGCACATCTTCAATGACCGACGAAAGATTGTAGGGGATAAAGCCCTTACGTTTGTCCTCTCCGCCCACAAGAGCGCTGTAATAATCCTCGGTAACGCGGTAAAATCGGGCGAAGTCCTCATTATTGCCGTCCGTCCATTCAAACC
The DNA here is from genome assembly GCA_024697705.1 of Ruminococcus sp. Lineage (GTDB taxonomy): Bacteria > Bacillota > Clostridia > Oscillospirales > Ruminococcaceae > YE71. Next base: position 1,753 of record JAILFF010000203.1, on the reverse strand, counting down.
GAAGCTCCATGATGTCTTTCATCTCCCAATGCGGACAAATCTATATTAAATACGCGCCGAAGGCGCACCTTAACTGTTAGCGCCAACTTGTTGGTGCGATTAACTATAAACTGTAATTATCTCCCGCTGCGGTTTTCTTTGCGGCGGTCGCTGCCGTCGTCCTTGCTGTCCTTGTCATTCTTGTCATCGTCCGAGAAATTGAGCTTTTCGCTTATGATGAAGCGCGGGCGCTGCTTTATCTCCTCGTATATCTTCGACAAGTAGTAGCCGATTATGCCTAAGCTGAACATGATTATCGACGAGGTGATGAGCTGCAAGAGTATCACGGTAGGGAAGCCCTTTTCGGAGTTGCCCGTCAGCTTGTTGTAGAGCGTGTTCGCGCCTAAGACAACGGCGATGATGAACGTCACCGCGCCCGCGATAGTCACGAGCTGCATTGGGGCGCTCGAAAACGAGGTTATCGAGTTTATCGCGTACTTTATCGAGACTTTCGTAGTGAATTTGCTTTCGCCCGCGGTGCGCTTGCCGACGTCAAAGTAGACCTGTTCCTTGCGGAAGCCCACCCAGCTCGACATGGCGCGGAAGAACGTAAGTCGTTCGGGCATTTCGAGCACTGCGTTCACGGCGCGGCGGTCAAGCAGCTTGAAGTCCGAAGCGTCGCGCATTTCAAGCCCCGACATATCGCCGATAAGCCGATAAAACAGCTGCGCGAAAAAGCGGTAGACGGGGTTTTCGCGTCCGCGGTCTTTTTTCTTGGCTTCGACTATGTCGATCTCGCCGCGGCTGTTTATCCAGACCTTGTACATTTCAAGGAGTGTTTCGGGCGGGTGCTGCAAGTCGCAGTCCATGAGGACGCAAGCGTCGCCGCGTGCCGCGCCGAGCCCCGCGAAGATAGCCGCCTCCTTGCCGAAATTGCGGCTGAAATTAATGGCTCTGATGCGGTCGTCGCTGGCGGCAAGCTGAGTGAGCCGCAGCCATGTGCGGTCGGTGGAGCCGTCATTTACGAATATAAGTTCGTAATCTATATTATGGGAATCGAGTATCCTCGACACCGCCGAGGCGCAGCGCGGGGCGTTATCCTGTTCGTTGTATGCGGGTATGATTACCGACAATAAAGGCAATTCCGATGCACCTCCTGATTTTCAAATCTTGTGCGCGGTGATGATCGTCAATCTCCCCGCATTGACGGTCACGCACACGCCGTCTGTTTCGCAGTAGAAATTTTTTCCGCGCCTTGTGATACGGCAGTTTTCCGAAATGATAAGCTCGCGGCAGAAAATAACGGGGTCGGTTTCGTCCGAAAGCGTCAAATTGTGCCGTATTCGTTCCGCGCCCATTTCGGTCGTGCAGAGTTTATCGGGGGAGAAGGGGAGTGCTTGATTCATAGCTTTTATCCTAACTTAATCACATCATTTGGTGTAGGGGCGCGCATTGCGCGTCCGTGAATTATCCCGCGCCATTGCGATTTTTCCTACCTTTGCGCTAATCATTTGCGAAAATCGCTGCGCTCTTTCGCAAATATAAAATCGGCAATTTGTTTGTTTCCGTACAGACTTGCGGATTTATTCACTTTGCTTGATTTTGTTGGCTTTTCTTTAAATTGCCGATTTTATTTTGAACTTATCAGCTTCTCTTTAGCCGTAAGATTCCGACCGCCGCCGGCTTTTGTGGGGGAAACCTGCACGAACTGCGTTCGTGCCGTGAAGAAGGGTTATCCCCCACACCCCCTTCCTAAGACTTTTGGTTTGCCTTC
>JAILFF010000174.1 GCA_024697705.1 Ruminococcus sp. | reverse complement strand
AAGGACATCAAAATGGACAAGGCTCTCGACGACGAGGAATACGGCAGAAAGCTCGAAAAGTATCAGAACAGGCTCTTCGAGCTGCAAAACATCTGCTATCAGCGGAAGATCCCCGTCATCATTGCCTACGAAGGCTGGGACGCGGGCGGCAAGGGCGGCAACATCAAGCGCGTGGCATCGGCGCTCGACCCGCGAGGCTGCGAGGTAAAGCCGATAGCCGCTCCCGAGCCTTCGGAGCTGGCAAGGCACTATCTGTGGCGCTTCTGGACAAGGCTTGAAAACGACGGGCATTTCACCATCTTTGACCGCACCTGGTACGGGCGCGTTATGGTCGAGCCTATCGAGGGCTTAACGCCGATGGAGCGCGTCAACATGGCTTACAACGAGATAAACGAGTTTGAAAGACAGCTCACCGACTGGGGCGCCGTGGTGATAAAATTCTGGATAAACATCGACAAGGACGAGCAGTACCGACGCTTCAAGGAGCGCGAGAACACGCCCTCGAAGCAGTGGAAGATAACAGACGAGGACTGGCGCAACCGCGAGAAGTGGGATCAGTACGAGGAAGCCGTTGACCGCATGGTGGAGCTTACCTCGACGGATTTCGCGCCGTGGACGATAATCGAGGGCAACGACAAGAAATACGCCCGTGTAAAGGCACTTAAAACCATCTGCCGAATGATCGAGGAAAGAATAGTCTGAGCCCGGGCGTAACGGAAACGATCATCTTTCCAAACCGACAGATCAAACATATTTACAGAAAGCCCGCTAAGCTGCCACGAAAGCTGCTCAGCGGGCTGTTATGTTTTGTTCGGATAGTAAATTTTGATGGTTTAAGCACCGATCAGCAAAGATTATTGTATGCTTTGCCAAAAAATGTACCCGTTCCGATCACATACGTTCAAAAGCCTTGACTTATCGCGGATTATTGTGTAAAATAACACTTGGAACTCAGCTGATATATTTATATAAGCTCCGATATCGGAACAATCAGAACAAATTGAAAAATGGAGGCTCATATCCATGAAAAGGATCCTTGCGATCATCGCATCCCTTTCGATAAGTATAATAATGTGCGCCTGCGCGGGCAGCGCCGATCCAAAAAAAGGCGGCGGCGAAAATAACAGCGGCGCCGACGAACCCGTGAGTGACAAAAGCATCGGCTCTTCTTCGGGAAAGACCGTTGGTATCGCTTTGCCCTCCGAAGACATTCTGCGATGGAAGAACGACGGAACGTATCTTAAACAGCAGTTTGAAACTGCGGGGTTCAATGTCGAGCTCAGATATTCCGAAAACGACGACAGCCGTCAGAACGCCGATATAGATGAAATGATCTCGGGCAAGGTCGATCTTCTGCTTGTTGCCGCCGTTGACGGAAGCACTCTGTCGCAGACGCTCGATAAGGCAGTTTCCTCCGATATACCCGTTATCGCTTACGATCGGCTAATTACGGACACCGACGCCGTTTCTTTCTTCGTATCATTTGATGATTACGCCGTCGGCAGGCTTCAGGGGGAATTTGTCCGCGACCGCTTACAGCTCGACAGCTCTTCGGGACCTTTCAATATCGAATTTATTGCGGGCGACCCGACCGAGCAGAGCGCACGCAGGGTCTTCGACGGTGCTTTCGACGCATTGAAGCCATATTTCGACGAGGGAAAGCTTGTTATCCCTTCGGACAGATCATCTTTTGAGAAAGTAGCCGAGCCGTATTGGAGCACCGATTCAGCGCTTAACGATATGAAAGAAGCGCTCGATTCCTGCTATTCCGACGGCACTATTCTCGACGCGGCTTTATGCTCGAACGATTCGCTCGCACTCGGAGCGGTGCAGGCTATCGGCTCCGAATATTCGGGCAGCAACAAGCCGATCGTTACGGGACAGGGCGGAGACATTGAAAATCTCCGCAATATCGTAGACGGCACGCAGACAATGACCGTTTACAAGAATCCGACCGACGAAGCTCATGCCGCATTTGAGATATGCAAGGCGGTGCTTTCGGGTCAGACTCCTGACGGCGTCTTTGTGGACTCGCTTTCCGTTAAAGCCGATTACGATACCGACTCTTATGACAATAACAAGAAAAAAGTACCGTCCTGTCTGGTCTCTCCGTCTGTTATCAATAAAGACAATTTGCAGCTGCTTGTCGATACGGGTCTGTATGAATGGGACAGCGAAAACAAGTACCTTCTCTCCACCGAGAAAAAGCAGCAAAACGGCTGAGAGACAGCATATTATTCGGTGAAAGGGTCATGAAAATATGTCCGCAAAAACTAAATTTCGTCCCGTCAGAGTTATTGTAACAATAATTATTGTACTGCTGATAATCGTTTTGGCTTATTTCGCGTATATTTTGATAGCATACAAGCGTATACCCGATAATCAGGAGCTTGAAATATCAAACGGAACAGATAAACCCATAAGCACCGATACCGAGTATAAAATGGTATCCTACAATGCGGGATTCGGCGCGTATGAACCCGATTTCAGCTTCTTTATGGACGGCGGCACCGAAAGCTGGGCGTTCAGCAAGGAAAGACTTACCAAGAATATGCAGGCGATGACCGATTATCTTTCGGGATTCGGCGCGGATATACTCCTTTTGCAGGAAGTCGATAAGAACGCCACGCGCACCTATCACGTTGACGAGACCGAGTACCTAAAAAATGCCGTGCAGGGAGACAGCATTTTCGCTGTCAACTGGGACAGTCCGTTCCTTTTCTACCCCTTCACGCAGCCTCACGGAAAATCGCTGACGGGAATTCTTACACTGAGCAGCTTTCAGATCGACAGCGCGATAAGAAGACAGCTCCCCGTCGAGGATTCGCTGATGAAGATAGTCGATCTCGACCGCTGCTATTCAAAAGCCTACCTGCCCGTGGAGGGCTCGGATAAAAAGCTCGCGCTTTATAATGTGCATATGTCGGCGTATACCTCCGACGGAACGGTCGCGGACAGACAGCTCGAACTACTTCTTTCGGATATGGAGGAGGAGTATTCAAAAGGCAATTACTGCATAAGCGGCGGGGATCTGAACAAAGATCTGCTCGGAGATTCTTCGGAATATTTCGGGATAAAGGGCGATCGGTATTCATGGGCAAAGCCTATCAAAATGGAATTTTTTGAAGGCAAGCATTTGCAGCTTATCTGCTCGGGAAACCAGCCCAGCAGCCGCGTTACGGACGCTCCCTATAATCCGCAGCAGTTCGTAGCCCTTCTTGACGGATTTATCGTTTCCGATAACGTAGATGTGCTTTCAAAAGAAACGATTGATTCGGGATTTGCCTATTCCGATCATAATCCGGTAACAATGCAGTTTAAGCTCATGAAAGAATGATCTCATATTCAGCCGACGTTTGCTGACAGCGATGAATTACAAAAATGTTAATTTCACTGAAATTTTTTTAAAGAGTTATTGACAACAGCGCGGAATTATGGTAAAATAAATCTATAAGCGGCATTACATAATGCTGCATATAATGTTTATTATAACAGTAAAAAAGAGAGGTGAACAGAGTGAATAACGGTGACAGTCAAGGGTCGAAGGGACGATTATGCCGCGTATTATCATGCAAAGCGCGGGAGCGAGCCGTTAAAAGCTTTGTTCCCCGTTCGTTTGCGGCGTCCTGACGGCTTTAACGAGCGATCGGGACGTTTATATTGATGATACCGCTGCCCCTTCACGGCTTTATGCCATGACGGGGTTTTTGTCTTGATTTGACCCTCACTTCACTGATCTTGATGAAAGTGAGGGATACCGGTATGCCGGAAGAATTGACTACCAACATCGAGGGCAAGGATAACGAGGCTATCGAATCCAAGCCCGACCGTACCGCGGAGATAATCTCGATAATAAGAGGTACGGACACCCCCCGGGTCATGAAGAAAAAGCTTGAGGACTATCACGGCAGCGACGTTGCCGAAGCCCTTGAAAGGCTCGGGGAAAACGAGAGAAAGAAGCTTTACAGAATTTGCACCGCCGAAATGCTCGCGGAAATTTTCGAGTTCTCCGACGAGGACACTGCGGGCGCGTATCTTAACGAAATGGATATGTCAAAGGCTGCGGAGGTCGTTTCGTCGCTTGAAACCGACACCGCCGCAAGCGTTCTGCGGGAGATCGAAAAGGTCAAGCGCGGTCTTATCATCGAGCTTATCAGACCCGATATCCGCGACGAGATCAGGCTCATAGCCTCCTTCGACGACGACGAGATAGGCAGCCGTATGACAACAAATTACATCTCCATTACCGACGGCATCGGCGTAAAGCAGGCGATGAACGAGCTTGTCAGGCAGGCGGAGGAAAACGACAATATCTCTACGATATTCGTGGTGGACGAGGTGGGCGTTTTTTACGGCGCCATCGACTTAAAAGACCTGATAACCGCCCGCAGCACCACACCGCTTGAAGAGCTTATCGTTACGTCGTTCCCGTATGTCTACGCACATGAGGAGATCGAGGACTGTATCGAAGGGCTCAAGGGCTATTCGGAAAACATCATTCCCGTGCTTGACAACGGAAACAAGCTGCTCGGAGTAATCACCTCGCAGAACGTTATCGAAGCCGCCGACGACGAAATGGGCGAGGACTATGCGCGTTTCGCAGGTCTGATGGCAGAGGAAGACATCAAGGAGCCGCTTAAGGAAAGCATGAAAAAGCGTCTGCCCTGGCTGCTGGCGCTGCTCGGGCTGGGACTTGTGGTTTCCGCCGTAGTCGGCATTTTCGAGAAAGTTATCGCGCAGCTGACGCTTATTATGGCTTTCCAGTCGCTTATACTCGATATGGCAGGTAACGTCGGCACGCAGTCGCTTGCGGTAACTATCCGTGTGCTTATCGACGAAAATCTTACCTTCCATCAGAAAATGCAGCTCGTCGCCAAGGAAATGAAGGTAGGTCTCTGCAACGGACTGCTGCTCGGGTCGCTTTCATTCGCGATGGTCGGGGTGTATATCATGCTCGTCAAGCACCGAAGCGCGGGATTTTCGTTCTCGGTGTCGGGGTGCATCGGGATTTCGCTTGTTATAGCTATGGTTATTTCAAGCTCGGTGGGAACGCTTGTTCCGCTCTTCTTCAAGAAGATCAAGGTAGACCCCGCAGTTGCTTCGGGTCCGCTGATAACGACCATCAACGACCTTGTGGCGGTAGTCACCTACTACGGCATGAGCTGGATACTGCTCATAAACGTTCTTAAATTAGCATAAGGCTTATCACGGAAACGGCTCTTCGGGGGCTGTTTCCGACTTTTTATAAAGGAGGATCATATGATACAGGACATTTACCCAAGCAGGCTTGACAACAGCTTTACATACCTTTCTCCCGACGACGGAGATCATCTGCTTTATTTCGACGAAAGCGGACGGCTTCTCTCAAAAGCAGAAAACGGAGCTCTCTTCTTCACAGCGGGAGCGAAGGACGGCGAATCGGTATATCTCTTTTCGGTAGACGACAAGCGCTATTTTCTTTCGTTCGCCAAGCCCGACGAGATACCCGAAGGCTTCGGTTTCCGCACGATAAGAGAACTCCGCGACAGCTGCACAGGCAAGGAAGTTTTCATCGCTTTCACGGCGTTTCATCTGTGGAAATGGTACGCCGACAACAAATTCTGCGGAAAATGCGGCGGCAAGCTTTCCTGCGACAAGACCGAAAGAGCGCTTGTCTGCCGTGACTGCGGCGGAAAGATATACCCACGTATCAATCCCGCGGTGATCGTAGGAGTAATCAAGGGCGACTGTCTGCTTATCACACGTTACAGAAGGGGCTACGCTCACAACGCGCTTGTCGCGGGATTTACCGAGATAGGCGAAACGCTCGAACAAACGGTCGAACGCGAGGTCATGGAGGAAACGGGCGTTAAAGTGAAGAATATCCGCTACTGCAAGTCGCAGCCGTGGGGAATGGCTCAGGATATCCTTATGGGATTTTTCTGCGAAGCCGACGGCGACGTAGAGATCCGCATGGACGAAAGCGAACTGAAATATGCCGAGTGGGTAAAACGAGAGGACATCGTCTTGCAGCCAAACAATTTCAGTCTGACGAACGAGATGATGCGGGTGTTCAGGGATAATGAGATTTGAAACAATATCAAGCTATAAGCAAGCCCCGGGGCAGTATTCCGGGGCTGAACTTATGTTTAAGACCGCTGTTGATCTCATCGCCGCAAATGCAAAAATCGCCGCCTGCGATACTCTATTTTGTTCATATTATTTGATTGACTATTTCAGCGCGATGTGATATAATTAAAATGTTTATGCGTAAAGCGAGCGAATATCGCAGGGCTTTTGTAAATATATATAAACAAAAGCAGTAACAGGTATGAAAAGGAGAAAGTAGTATGGTAGAATTTATCAAGGTCATTATTCTCGGTATCGTCGAGGGTATAACCGAATGGCTCCCCGTCAGCAGTACGGGACACCTTATCCTCGTTGACGAGTTCTTGAAGCTTAATGCCACCGACTCGTTCAAGGAAATGTTCGATGTAGTTATCCAGCTGGGCGCTATCATGGCGGTCGTCGTGCTGTACCGGTCTCAGCTCTTCCCGTTCGGCAAAAAGAACAACGAACACCCGCTCTCGAAGGAGGGCGTCGGCGCTTACATCAAGACCGATATCTTTTCGATGTGGTTCAAGGTGCTTGTTGCCTGTATCCCCGCCGCGATAATCGGCGTTCTCTTCGACGATATGCTCAATGCCGTGTTCTTTAACTGGCAGACCGTCGCTATCATGCTTATTCTGTTCGGTATCATCTTCCTTGTCGTCGAAAAGCGCAACCGCGACAGAAAGCCGACATTCAATTCAATTGCAAGTATGCCGTACAGCGTCGCCGTGATGATCGGAGCATTTCAGCTTATCGCCGCGGTATTCCCCGGCACATCGCGCTCGGGCGCTACCATTGTCGGGGCGCTTCTGATAGGCGTCAGCCGCGTTACCGCCGCAGAGTTTACGTTCTATCTCGCCGTACCCGTAATGTTCGGCGCAAGCCTTTTGAAGCTCGTAAAGTTCTTCTTAAAAAGCGGCACCATGACAGGCACCGAGACGGGTATGCTTTTGCTCGGAATGATCGTGGCGTTCGCGGTCTCGATATTCGTTATCCGCTTCATGATGAGCTACATCAAAAAGCACGATTTTACCGTGTTCGGCTGGTACAGGATAGTTCTCGGAATACTTGTGCTGCTTTATTTCGGCGTTATCGCAAAATAACGAGGTGAAAAAGTATGGATATCCGCATTGCCGGCGTTGAGCCGGAATCTATTGTTGACGGTCCCGGGATAAGATTCGCGCTTTTCGTGCAGGGCTGTCCGCATCACTGCGAAGGGTGTCACAATCCGCAGACATGGGATTTCTCGGGCGGTGAGGTCGTCACGACGGACGACGTTTTTGCGATGATAAAGGACGACCCGCTGCTTGACGGCGTGACGTTTTCGGGCGGCGAGCCCTTCTGTCAGTGCAGGGCGCTCATTGCCCTTGCCGACAGGATAAGAAAGGAATATCCCCGCTTCGGGATAATGTCGTACACGGGCTTCACTTTTGAGGAACTGCTCGAAAGAAATACCCCCGAAAACGGCTATGTCGAGCTGCTAAAGAGGCTTGACGGTCTTGTGGACGGTCCGTTCATATTGGAGAAAAAGAGCCTTGAACTGGGCTTCATGGGAAGCTCGAATCAGCGCTATCTGGACGTTCCGCGCTCGCTTAAGGCGGGCAGGGCTGTCCTTATGAAAAACGACTGGGACGATATAGACATAAAGCTTGTCTGAAACAGCAAGGAGGTGTGCATTATGGGTCTCGGACTCGGTATAAAGCTGCTTGCTAAGGCAGTGACCGCGGCGGCAAGGCTGCTCGACGAAAACAGCGGTGAAACAGCGTCAGACGAGCGTGTAAATGCCGCGATAAAAAAGACCCGCTCGGCGATCAAAGCCGAAGCGCTGCTCGAACAACTCAACCGTTCGCAGGTCTTTACATTTGAATACGACAGAAAGCTCGGTATAGTTCTCACCTCCTGTAAGACAGTTTACAGCGTACCGAACCTTACCGTTCCCGAAGGCGTTAAGACCATCGGCGAAGAGGCGTTCAAGAACTGCGTTTTCTTAAAAAGCATAAAGATCTCCGACACCGTTGAGACTATCGGCAATAAAGCTTTCAGCGGATGCACGAATCTTACCGATGTGGAGTTCTCAAAAAACTTAAAGACTATCGGCAGCTATGCGTTCAACGAATGCGGCATAACAAAAGCCGACCTTCCCGACGGGCTGCAAAAAATAGAACACCGCGCCTTTTACGAATGTGCGTCGCTCAAAAGCGTTAAGATACCCGGCAGCATCAGGTCGCTCAGCC
>JAILFF010000077.1 GCA_024697705.1 Ruminococcus sp. | reverse complement strand
TGCGTCCGAATGCGGCTGGCTTTTCGGCGGCGTGATATTCGAGCGCTTCAAGGATTCATTTCTGTATGAGGTCGATGACCTTATCAAGTATCAGTATCAGCGCGGGTGGTTCCGCCGCAGCTTCCGTACCTCAGATTATTCCGCGCATTTTGCCGCCATCACCGATGTGGTGGAGGATTATGTGAATATCCCTATCAATCGGGAACTGTCCGATATATTGGACGGTAATATATCGGACGACGAGAAAGAGTACTGCCGCCACTATTATCCTTTCCCGCGTGTTCACTTGTCGTATCTGCTGGATTCGGGCGACGAACGCGCCGTAAGCTGGGTGCGCGGCAAGCTGTCGGTGGGTGACGAGCAGTCCTTCAGCAGGCTGTTCATCGACGCGGTGATGTATTCCGAGAACACCGAGCTTATCGACCTCGTCGGGAAAATGCTCGTCGCGGCACGTTTGCAGGAGGGTCTGCGGCAGGCGATCTGCGAGCGCTGCGACGGCGGCACCATGACTGCTTTCCGCTCGATCTTAGGCGTGATAAAGGACAATGACCTGATACGCTTTTCTTCGGTCAAGCGCGCTGTCGGCACGTGGTGCGGGCTCATCGCACACAAATCGGATAACCTCGAACGGGTAAGCGGCAAAACGGTCGAGCTGATATGCCGCCTGCTGGACGATACCGCTCTCCGTGAGAAATGTCTTTCCTCGGAGGACACCATGAAGATATGGCTCGCGCTGTGGGCTTATGGCTGCGAGGACGCTGCCGTATGTATGAAAAAGCTCGAAGCTGTCAACGCGGGCGGGACTATACATCAGCTTTACACGGCGGCGCTTTTCTCGACCACGCTGTTCTCGGCGTATCTTAAAGTATCCCCCGCGAAGCAGTACATTTTCGATCACCCCACCGAGCTTGGTATCGTCGCGCTCTGCCTTCCGATGGTACTTGACGGCTATTTGCAGTACCTCGGCGAGGGTGAGATATCCTCGGTGCTGAACGGCGAGGATAACGCATTCAAAGCAGAGCAGATATTTGACGAAAGCTATTCAAGCCCCGAGGAAGCGGCGCAGATGTACTGCGCCCTCATGCAGACCTACAAGGCTATGCCCAAAAAGGAAGTCTCATTCCCGCACTTTGTTTTTCCGTGGCTGACTGTCAGCCTTGACAAAGCGGTGCTCGTCAAGAACCTCGCTCTGATCGCGGCAGCTGTCGGGGATAAGGATATGATAAACGCAGTCATGCCCCTGCTTTCCGATATCCCCACGAGCACCTATTACAGCAAGCGCACGTTTTACGCCGTGCTGCTCATCAATAAGCTGCCCAACGAGGAACAGCGCGACGCATACATCGCCATGCTGTCCGACAAGAGCAATTCTGCGAGAAACTATGCGTTCTCGAAGCTGCGGGGCATGGAGCTTCTGCCGGAGCATTACACGCTCATCGAGGATATGCTGCGCTACAAGGCAGAAGACACCCGCAGGAACGCACTGGATTTCCTTATGCAGCTGACAGGGGACAAGCTGTATGCCTGTGCCGAGCGGCTTCTCTCTGACAAAAAGGAAGAAAAGCGCACGGCGGGTCTTGATATACTTTTGCAGCTGTCCGAAAATGAGGACAGAAAAGAGGAGTGCGCCAAGCTGCGCCCTCTTGCAGCGCTCGTTACGAATCCGAGCGTAAAAGAACAGATACTTCTCGACAGATTATCTCCCGGGACTGACTCCGCCCCCGCATACGGCTACGGACTTTACCGCGAGAACGACTCATACACCCCCTCCCGTGATGATGAATATTACGCCGAGTGCAAGAAGACCTTCCTGCGCTTTTTCCCCGCTTCGGAGGCGTTCGGCGGTACGGGCAGCCTTCCCGATTTCAAGCCGATACTCGAAAAGCTCGACCGTCTGATAGAGGATAACAAGAACCTCGAATTCGTAAACGACGACGGCGAGGAGGTGCTTCTTGGTAACACACGCTGGCTCTACACCAACAAGCACGATGAGAACGGTCACAGAATGATCGCCTTCCCCGAGCTGTGGGAAAAATTCTACGATGAGGAGATACATGACCCCTATCTGCTTCTCCCGCTGAGAATGTCGCTTTCGGGCTGCACGGACTTTGAAAAGTTCAAGCGGCAGCTCTTCGGCTTCATGCCCTTTGAAAGATCGCAGCTCGTTAGAACGGAGCTTACCCTCGCCCATGAAAGACAGATTGACGGCGCGATCGTTTATCTTGAAAGGAAATTCTCGCCCATAGATGAATACGCGAAGCTCGCTTTTGCGGTCGATCATTTTATCGCCGATTATCCGGCAAGAGACGATCTTTTTGAAAAGACCGAGCGCAGCAGGCACGACGACGGCACGTCCTATTATTTCGACGGCGAAAAGATAGTCTGCGATAAGGAAAATCGTGTAAGATATATTTATGACGACCGTATGGTGAGCGATATTACAGCCAATTCGGAAAAGTACGATATCCCCGATAGCTTTAAGCGCGATTTTGATCTTTCACGCCGTCTCGCCGAAAAATTCGGCACTGCGGAGTTTTCAAAGGAGAAAATACGACGCCGCAATTTCGGCGACAATATGTGCTGCTTAGGCTATGCGGCCATTAGTATCTACGTCCGCGCTGCCTTCCTCGGGATCATTTCGGAGGGCTTTCTTTACAGGCATATCATCGAAGAAACAGACGGGCATACAGGGGTGTTCAAATTCCTCTGCGGCATAGTCCGTGCCCTGCGCGAGCGCGAAAGAAAGCTCATGCAGCGCAGGAGCAGCGGGCATTACGATTACGATACCCGCACAGCGCTTGAAGATCTGTTACGTATGCGCAACCCGGAGCTCAACGAGGAAACTCTGCCCTGCGTGGAATTCGCGGCGAGTGTTTACGAAAAGCTGATAACCGTAGTGCTCGACACCGAACTCAAACGCGGCGATTCGCAGTCGGATTTTTCCGATTTCATAAGCGGCATTTCGCTCGTTTACGGCATAGACCGCTTTGGTCAGATACTCTGCGCTCTCGGCAAGGATACCCTTGAACGCATGACCTACGGCTGCGGCGAAAACCCCTCCAAGCGCGAGAGCCTGAGCCATCTGCTCGGTGTCTGCGTTCCCGCTCCCGACGATACCGCCGAAAAGCTCCGTGCCGCGATAAAGGGCAAGGGCATATCCGAAAAGCGCCTTGTTGAAGCAGCCCTCTACTCCCCCGAGTGGATAGATATTATCGGCGAGCTGCTGGACTGGAAGGGCTTCCGCTCGGCGTGCTTCTGGTTCATTGCGCACACGCGCAGCGACCTCGATGAAGCCCGCATGGCGAAGATATCCCGATACACCCCGCTGGGCGCTTATGCTCTCATGCGCGGCGTATTCGCAGTAGACTGGTTCAGGGAGGCATACGCGGAGATAGGCGAGGAGCGGTTCAATATCATATATGACGCGGCGAAGTACATCTCCGAGGGCGCGAACCACACCCGCGCAAGGAAATACGCAGACGCGGTGCTGGGCAGGCTCGATGAGGCAAAAGCCCTCGAAGCGATACACAAAAAGCGCAGCAAGGATATGCTTTCCGCGTATATGCTCATGCCCGTAAATTCCGACAGCGACCTCACCGAACGGTACCTTCATATACAGCAGTTCCGCAGGGAGAGCGCAAAATTCGGAAAGCAGCGCCGCGAAAGCGAGAGCGAGGCCGCCGATATCGCGATGGAAAACCTGGCGGTGGCTGCGGGCTTTGACGACGTGACAAGGCTCACGCTGCGTATGGAAAACGCGGTCTTTGAAAGCATAAAGGAGCTTACCGAGCCGAAGCAGATAGGCGAGGTCACGCTGCGCCTTTCCGTGGACGAGCTGGGCAAGGCTTCTGTCGAGGTGATGAAAAACGGCAAGCCGCAGAAATCGATACCCGCGAAGCTGGGCAAGGACGAGTATGTCATCAGGCTAAAGGAGACCCGCCGCCGCCTTGACGATCAGTATCGGCGCACAAAGGCGATGTTTGCCCGCTCCCTTGAGGACAGGACAGAATACAAGGCTGGCGAGCTTGTAATGCTGCTGGGCAACCCCGTCACCGCGCCTATCATCGGGAACCTTGTGTTCATGAACGGAAGCAGCTCGGGCTTTCTTGCGGAGGATGGGCTTGTTTCCGCGGACGGCACCGTGACAGCCCTCACGCCCGAAACGCCGCTTATCGTCGCGCACCCCTTTGACCTTTACACCGAGGGTACATGGCGTGAGTATCAGCAGCTGGTCTACGACCGCGGCATGGTTCAGCCCTTCAAGCAGATATTCCGCGAGCTGTACCTAAAGACCGACGAGGAACGAGAGAAATAC
>JAILFF010000055.1 GCA_024697705.1 Ruminococcus sp. | reverse complement strand
AGCTGATATGCCTTTCCGTCGATATATACGGGCAGCGTGCGGGTGATCTCGGTGAAGTTTTCGCCTGTTGCTCTTCTGTAAAATCGTATGTCAATATCTCCTTTTTCATTGATGCAGTATTCAAGATCCTTTCCGTACTGTTCTATCTCGGAAACGGGAACACCAAGCAGCATCGTCAGTCCGAAACGCGGATAGCCGCCCGACACGTTCTTTGTCATCGTTTCAAAGCCTTTGCCTTCAAGGTCGATATGTATCTCCCGCTCTTCCTCAACGGTCATATCTCCGTTTTCATATATAAGGTCACGGTGCGTTTTTGCCCTTAAAAGAGTTATTTTGCCCTCCCGCGGGATAAATATTTTTCTGCTCCTGTCATAGTATATGCTGTCAAGTGAAATTTCAATATCGCCCGTATTGCCGCAGCGGCTGTAAAGCTCTTCAATATCATCAAACAGTTTGCCGGCTTCCGGCATACCGAGAGTGTCTTTGTCAAAGGTATATAATCCGCTTTCGCTTTCATCCTCGTTCGGTCTTACGACTGTTCGCAGGGTAAAACTGTTTGAAGCGGCGATATTGTTGTTCTCATCAAGAAGAACACATATCGCATGATTGTTTTTAGAATAATACGGCGTCACCTGTATTGCGTCGCTGTCATCATCATCGCCTATCAGCTGCCTGATATAAATATCAAAGTTCGTATAGATAGTTATCTTGAAGCCCAGATCATTCATCACGAACTGTCTTTCCCTTGTAGTGTCGATATAGCCTGCCTGCTGCTGTATCTGCACAAGCTTTTCGTTCATCTGCGTGTCTGCCTGCGTTCTTATCTGATAAAGAATGTATTCACGGAACACACTCGCGAACACCGCACATATTATCACCGCCGCGATAAGTCCGCGCAGCAGCAGTGAAAGAAAAGTCGTCCTTTTCCGCGGATATGTTTTTTTCTTCATATTGCTCCCTCCTTTATTTATTCATAAGCTTGTAGCCCCTGCCAAAGACCGTATGTATCTGCCCGCCCGCAGTGCCGAGAGCCTTCCGCAGACGCTTCATGTGATTATCCACAACGCGGTCGATGCCGAAATAATCCTCGCCCCACACCTTATTAAGAAGAGTATCCCGATCGACCACCCAGCCCTCATGCTCCATGAGATAATAAAGTATCGCAAAGCTTTTGGGCGTAAGCTCGATCTCCTGCCCATTCACAAAGCAGGTGAGCTTCTTGGTATCGAGCGTGATCGCTCCGCAGCGGAGTACCGTATCTGCCTGTTTTTCCGTGCGCTTGACCAATGCGCAGCATTTGGCATAGAGCGCCGAAAGCAGAAACGGCTTGACGATGTAATCATCACAGCCGAGCGAATAGCCGTGAAGGATATCCTCCTCGCGCCCTTTCGCTGTGATGAATATTACGGGTATATCGCTGTTTCTGCGGATAGCGCGGCAGATCGTGAAGCCGTCCGCCCCGGGCAGCATTATGTCGAGCAGCACGAGCGAGAAGCCTTCAAGACCGTTTTCCGCCAGCCGCAAAGCCTCGCTGCCGTCCGTGACCGCGGCTATTTCCGCGTCCCGATCGGTGAAATACCTTTGAATGACCTTGCAGATCTGCAAGTCGTCTTCTATCAGCAATATCTTCATTTGTCCGCACCTCTTTTCTTTATGCTTTTATTATATCATGAAGTTGTGTCATTTGTATATCATTTCGGGGCTGTTTTTATTTTTTTCGGATTTGATGCGCCTACTGCCCGACATAGCAAACAAAAAAGAGCTTGGTCAACGCTAAGCTCTTTTATTACCTATAAATGAGCGCTTTTGTAAAAATACGCAAAACAAGGGCAAACCAAAAGTCTTAGGAAGGGGGTGTGGGGGATAACCCTTCTTCACGGCACGAACGCAGTTCGTGCAGGTTTCCCCCACAAAAGCCTGCGACGGCAGCAAATTCACGGTAAAAAGAGAAGCTGACCGACAAAAAATAAAATCGGCAATTTCTAAATTAAGCGAACAAAAACGCAGAAGCAAATGATTCAGCAAAATTGAGCGGAAACAAGCAAATTGCCGATTTTATTGTGCAAAAGAGCGGAGCGATTTTTGCACAAGAGAATTGCGCGGTTTGATTCTGTATGGGGGCAAGGCTTGGCGTAAACTAAGTTCTTGCGGTTGACCCCGTTTCCGCTTCGCGGTCTTATTCCGCGCCGTCTTTTTTCAGCACCGCAAAGATCGTCCTGAATACGCAGAGTATATCAAGATACATCGAGAAGTGCTTGATGTAATAATATTCCAGTTCAAGGCGCTCGCGGTATTCTATGTTCGACCTTCCGTTGCAGCCCCACCAGCCCGTAATGCCGGGCTTTACCTTCTGATAGATCTTTAAGCCGCCGTGAGCTTCAAGCTCTCCCTCGACAAGCGGACGCGGCCCCACGAAGCTCATATCGCCCTTTATCACGTTGACAAGCTGCCCCAGCTCGTCGATAGAAAGCTTGCGTATCACCCGCCCGACCTTAGTGATGCGCGGGTCGTTTGAGAGCTTCTGATTCGCCTCCCATTCGAGACGGTACTTTTCTTCCTTGAGCAGCTCCTTAAGCACCTTGTCGGCATTAGGCACCATCGAACGCAGCTTAAGTATCTCGATAGGCTTCCCGCCGAGACCTATCCTTTTCTGCCGATAAAAAATGCTCGCCGTGTCGCCCGACATGAGCGTCAGCAGCTTGATTATCATAACGATAGGGATAAAAAACACTATCCCGATGATACCGAATACTATATCGAATACTCTTTTTATAATAAGGTACATCAGCTGTCCCGGGCTGAAGGTGAACGCCCCCACGCTGACCGTCTTGCATATCCCCACATCGGAGATGAACTGATCCTCCGTTTGCAGACCTATCATCGAATCAATATCGAGATGGACGTTCACGGCGTTATCGACAAGCTTTTTATAATCGGCATTGTCAACGCTGGAGGGCTGAACGGCTATCATTACGTCGTCGATGTTGTTTTTGATAACATATTCCGAAAAGCCCGCGCCGATCACGGGTATGCCGTTAAATTCAACGGACGTATCATCGTCGGTGAAATGCAGTCCTTTGATCTCGTAGGGGTCGAAGTCGCCTGCGGCGATATTTTTCAGCGTGAGTTCGGCGATGTCACTCCGGCAGACCACGAACATGGTGAGCAGTTTTGAATTGTAGAGCTTGACCGTGCCCGAGACTATCAGCTTTTTCCAGATGAATTTAGCAAGGCACGAGCCCGCGAAGTAAAAGCAGTACGTCATTATCATGACCGCACGGGAATAGTCCGCGCCGATCTTGAAAACGTAAAGGAAGATCGCGACGAATATCATATTATAGAAGGTAAGCTGCAAAGCCTTGATGATCTCCATATAATAAGAACGCTTGAAGATGTCGCGATAAGGATTTGCCGCGAAATTAATAATGATATTCAGCATGGAGATCACGATGACCAGTCGGTACCAGTCATGATTGGCGATCTTGATCTCTTCGCTGAGATTTAATGTCCCGAAGTTGATATAGTAAGCGACGGCAAACGAAAACAGCATGGAGATCAGATCGACGATCATAAAGTCAATATGCCCGAGCCATGAATATTTACTTTTTGTATGCATTATCAACACCAATCTTTCCGATCACAGCAAATGATCGTTTTTGCAATACCAATATTATATCATAAACGGGAGCAGGATTCAATATACAGTTTTGCCAATACTCTATAAATCCATTTAGCAAATGTGTACTGCGTGCGAAAGACAGGCAGGCGGTTTATGAAAGCATGACAGAAATAAAGTAAGAGTTACGCGCAAAAAACGGTAAAAATGAACATAAGGTTAATAACTTGTAAACAATAATATTTTTCAAAAAAACGCTTGACAACCGGAAAATAAAATGCTATAATAGAATAGTCGTAAGGAACAAGAAACAAAAACGACAGAAAACAGAATAAAATGCGGCAGTGCTGGAATAGGCAGACAGGCACGTTTGAGGGGCGTGTGTCGAAGACGTATGGGTTCAAGTCCCATTTGCCGCACCAAACTATACTTCGCAAACCGATGAAAATCAAGGGCTTGCGAAGTTCTTTTTTTGCCATAAAAGCGCCTTGGTCTTTATTTGGTACTTATGGGGGCGAATAAAGACCAAAAAACGCTTAAAACGACTTTTGCTAACTTATCCTAAAACCCTGTAAAATCAACGGTTTTAGAGGTTGGTAACAAATAGAAAAAGAATATTTGTGCGTTTCAAGTCCCATTTGCCGCACCACTTTTCAAGGCTCTGAAATGACGATATACCGTCGTTTCAGAG
Source organism: Ruminococcus sp. (assembly GCA_024697705.1). Lineage (GTDB taxonomy): Bacteria > Bacillota > Clostridia > Oscillospirales > Ruminococcaceae > YE71. The sequence goes on along the minus strand of JAILFF010000055.1, from coordinate 152 downwards.
TTTTTTATTTTTGCAAAAAATCGGTTTTGTGCGTTGTTTGTGCGTTATGCGTTTTTTTTTCGTTTTTTTTGCCTTGTAGATGATGAAATGGGGGAGACACCCGCGCGGCGCTCCCCCTTGTTTTCGGTTATTCTGCTTTTCTGTCCTGCTTC
>JAILFF010000009.1 GCA_024697705.1 Ruminococcus sp. | reverse complement strand
CCGCCGATTACAAGGCTCCCGAAAAGGACGAGCAGGGCAACAAGAAGGTTTCTAAATCCTCGACCGAGATAACCCTCGACGGCGAAAGCAAGCTCTGCAAGGATACCGAGATAATGTTCATCGTTGACACTACGGGCTCGATGTCCGACGAGATGCTCTTCCTGCAAAGCGAGTTTTCCGCCATCGCCCGCGAGGTTGGCTCCGATAATGTGAAGTATGCCGTCAGCTTCTACCGCGACGAGGGCGACGATTACGTGACCAAGCACAACGATTTCACCTCCGACGTTTCGGCGCTGCAAAAGGCGCTCAACAATGAGGAAGCCGACGGCGGCGGAGATTTCCCCGAAGCGGTGGCGCAGGTGCTTTCCGAGACCATCACCGACGGCAAATGGAGCAAGGATTCCGTCAAGCTGGCGTTCCTGATCTTCGACGCGCCTCCTCACGAAGGCACCGACAAGAAGCTTATGGAGGCGGCTAAGGCTGCGGGCGAAAAGGGCATCAGGATAGTTCCGATAGTATCTTCGGGCAGCGACCGCGAGACAGAGCTGTTCGCACGTTCGCTGGCGATAATGTCGGGCGGCACATACGTTTTCCTTACCGATGATTCGGGCATCGGCGGCGGACATCTCGAACCCATCATCGGCGACTACAAGGTGGAGAAGCTCTACGATATCATAATCAGAGTTATCAATGATTACAGGCAGTAAACGGAGGAAGGCTAATGCATCGTTCGGACAGACTTACTCTTGTTTGTACGCTCACGCTTGCGGCAGCTCTTGCGGGGTGCGGAGACGTTACCGCGCCCTCCGCTCAGGCGGAAATCGGGATGAACTCTGCGGCTGAAAAGGTGACTTTCGCAGCAGAGACGACCGCTCCCGCGACGACGACTTCTGCGGCGGAAACGACGAAAGCCGCAGAGACCGCCGCCGAACCCGAGATTTACGGCGACTATCTTACCGACTTAAGCGTTACGGACGTGCAGTTCAGCCGTGCGGAGATATCCTGCGGCAGGGACACGGTGACGATCAGATTCAAAGAGCCCTCCTGCGTTCTCGAACTTTACATGATGAAGCGGGGTGAAGGCGATTTCAGCAAAATTCCGCTCGAAAAGGACGAGACGGGGGCGCTCACAGCGGAGCTGCCGTTCGTCGGGGGCGATTTGGCAGAACTGCGCGTTACGGGCGAGATTGACGGCGAAACAGTCCGCAACGAGTATTTTCTCGACCGTTCGGAAAGTACAGATAAAGGCTATATTTTCCGGTCGCTCGACAGCGGCACCGAAGCGTATATGAACACCGACAAGGAAAACTCCTTTACGCTTCTTACGGATAATACGAGGTATGAAAAAGACGGAATGACTGCGTTAAGTCAGGCGACATTTATCACGGCTGAGGACGTGAGCGCGTTCACGGGCGGCGAGATATATTCGGTCGTATCATACGAAGCGCCCGCCGAGCGCTCGACGGTCAGCCGGTACAAGTATTCGGGCGGGGAGTGGACGGCGCTCAAAACCGACCTGACGGACGAGCACGAATGTATCGGCGTGCGTGCCGACCTTGACGGCGAGGGGCTGTATGTAATATTTGGTGTGTCAAAATGAATGCTAAGAAGAAAAGGGTTCTGACTGTTCTTGCGGTGATACTTGCGGCTGTGCTGCTTGTCCCGTTCCCCATTCATTACAAGGACGGCGGCACGGTCGATTACCGGGCGGTGCTGTACACGGTGAGAAAGGAGCACAGCATTGCGGGTGCGCCGTTGGAGGAAGAAGAGGGGTATTACATCGGCACGAGGGTCAGAGTTCTGTTTTGGGTGGTCTGCGACGATGTGGAATTTGTTCCTTTAGGTGAGAACGACACCGTAAACAAATAATAAAAAACGCCGACAGAGGTTTTCTCTAACGGCGTTTGTTTATTTATCAAACGGAAGAAACGCTCGATACTGCGGGAGCCGAATATCCGAAGTCTCCTCTTACGGGAGCCATCAGCACTCTGCCCGTGCCGCGATATACGTTTACCAAGCCCTCGCCCGATGCCGCCGAGCCGATGAGCGTCTTTGTCGTGCGCTCTACCGTGAACTGCAAGCCCGCCGACCACGCTATCGCAAAGCTGCCGTCTATCTTGATGGTGTCGTTTTCGAGATCGACTGCCACAAGCTCCTCCCTCGGGACGGGGCTTTCGAGAACCGCTACGCCCTGTCCGCTGAGACAGGTGTTGAACAGACCCTCTCCGCCCAGCAGCGCCGACGAAACGTTCTGACGCTTTGCTACCGAGAGCTTCACGCTGTCGGTGCAGGCAAGGAACAGCCCGTCCTCGATGACGAGATTGTTCCCCCACTGGTCGAGGTCTTCGAGAAGTATGAACTTGTACGTCGGCTCAAGCACCAGCAGACCCGTGCCCGTGTATCTGGGCTTGATGGCGGTCTCGCCCGTAACGGCGCTGCCGAACATCTTCTTCATGAAGTCTCCCGCGCCCTTAACGTCGGTCTGAGCCTCGATATTTCCCGCGAACCACTGCATAGCGCCCGCCTGTATAACTACCGAGCTGTTGTCGAGCGTAGCCGCTACCTGACGCTTTCTTACGCCCATCTCGCCGCAGAAGAAAGCGGCTTCGGCGTTGTAGGGCGATACGGAAACGTCCCTTAAGTATTCCACTACCGAAAAGCAGCCGAGCTGCTGGGTCACTTTATGTGCGGGTGTCTCGTTAAAAAAATTGGTCTTTATCATATCCATTCTCCTTAAAATGAATTTTGGGTCCCCGTATGAATATTATACAGCATTTTTATCAAAAAGTCAATATTTGCCGCACAAAAAAATGTACAAATAATATCTTTAAACAAAAAAGCAAGCAGAAATTAACCTGCTTGCCCAAAAAGATATTGATTATTTTATCAAAGATCAACTTTACCGGTAACATTGTCGTTTACCACATAGTAAGCGGCGCTGTCCTCGGGCTTGATATATACGTTCAGCGACTTAACGGCGGCCTTGTTGTTTGCCTTGTAATCAGCCTTAGCCTTTTCAACGATCTCGGCAACATCGTATTCGCACTCGCCGAACTGGATCTTGGTCACGACCTTCTCCGAAGCCTTCTTGGCGGGAGCTTCAGCCTTAGCGGGAGCATCAGCCTTAACGGGAGCTTCTTTTACTGCGGCAGTCTCTTTTGCGGCGGCAGTCTTCTTAGAAGCGGTTTTCTTTGCGGGAGCAGTCTTTTCGGCTGCGGTAGATTTCGTTCTTGGCATTTTAAATTCCTCCAAACAGTAACAAAATAAATATAATTACTTTAGCTTTCAGACCTTAAGCCTTGGCTTTGCCGTCAACGGCGTCCTTAAGAGCCTTGGAAGCCTTGAAAACGGGAGCCTTTCTTGCGTCGATATGCTGTACCTTCTTGGTGTTCGGATTTACGGTATCTCTTGCGGCGCGCTCGGTCACATTAAATACGCCAAAGCCGGAAACAGAAACCTTTTCTCCGTTTGCGAGAGCTTCGGTAACGGTCTCGGTGAACAGCTTGACCATTGCTTCTGCTTCCTTCTTGGAAAGATCGCCTTTCTCTGCAATAGCGGCTATGAGCTCAGACTTTTTCATACTAATTCCTCCATAATAACAAACGGTTAAGACTACGCCGAATATCACAGACCTGCGATTGCCTTAACAATTATTTAATAT
>JAILFF010000004.1 GCA_024697705.1 Ruminococcus sp. | reverse complement strand
GAGAAGCGGCGGGGGCAATGGCACGAATAAATTCGTGGCACGAACGCAGTTCGTGCAGCGACCCTACAATGTTCGTTTTGAACCTCGCCGTTTCTGCCGTAAAAATCATGTTCCCATAGACAAATAAATTTCGTGAAAATTACGGTGAAAATTGTGTAATAGCGTAGGGTTTACGAAATTTGCACGTGAAAATTTCGGTGAAAAACTTCCGATGATTTCACCGATTTTCTTTATGCGGCGGTCCGGAATCTCCCGAAATTTGCACATGAAAATTTCGGCAAAACGACGTAATACCGCGTTTTTCTCCGTAATTTGCACGAATTTATATATTTAGGGACAGGTGAAAATTACGGGCGGACTCGGCATGAACCAAACAATTCCGAAAACACATACATATAAGAAAAGGTGAAAAACTATGTCTGAAATACCTAAGCTCACGGGCGTGAGGATAGCCGAATATGCGAGCGACGAGGAGCTTGAAGCGCTCTCGCGGCTTGCCGACGAGATATGGCACGAGTGCTACGCCGATATCATCACCGATAAGCAGATAGATTACATGATCGACAAATACCAGTCGGCGGCGGCGATGAAGGCGCAGATCGAGGACGAGGGCTATCACTACTTCGTGCTCGAAATAGACGGCGTTCCATCGGGTTACTTCGGGCTGCAAAAGCTCGGCGATACGGGGGATATCTACGCTGCGGACGGCATACGCACGATGTTCCTTTCAAAATTCTACCTGCGGCGCGAGCTTCGCGGCAAGGGCTTCGGCAGTCAGATGTTCCGCGAGATAAAGCGCTTCACCCGCAAAAACGGCTGCGAGCTTATCAAGCTGACCGTCAACCGAAACAACGTCCACGCGATAAACGTCTACAAGCACATCGGTATGCGCGTTATCGACGAAAAGGTGACGGACATCGGCGAAGGGTTCGTTATGGACGACTATATCTTCGGGATAATGATCTAATCAGTGAATAGTTATAAAAGTGAATAGTTAAAAGCGAATAGTGAATAGTTAAGGAGCCGCTTCGCGGCATATTATGCGCAGGCGGCACAAGCAAAGCTCGTGCAGGCTTCCGCATAATACGCGCCGAAGGCACTCCTTAACTATTCACTATTCACTATTCACTTTTTTGTGGCTTATCGGTTAGTGATACCCCTTAATATGGTAGAGGTTCTTTTGACAATCTGCTCTAAAAATGGTATAATATATGCGGATATATTCCCCAAAAACAAAGAAAGAAGCGATACAAAATGAGAAAAAAGAATATGGCAGTAGTCTTTTTGCTGCTTGGGGCGATACTTGGCGGTACTTACGCCGCTAAGCCTGTTTGGTTCTACCGTATCTACAACATCATCGATCCGCCCGACCCTACCGACGAAGCCGATATGCGCCGACTGAACAAGGTGCCGCCCAAGGACTGGTATGACGAAACTATCAAATACTACAAGGAAGGCTATGCCACAAACTGGGCGAACGAGCGCGGCGACCTGCCTTTCTCGGAGGAGATGAAGGACGAGAAAAATACCTTCGGCTACCTTATCCGCGACCTCGACGGCGACGGCGTTGAAGAGCTTATGATAGGCTTGATAGACGACAAGCCCGAAACGCGCTTCACCGAAATATACATCTGGCATTTTGACATGGGCGCGAGAAGAACATGGAGCACAGGAGACGGGCATTATATGTATCTCTGCGAGGACAATATCGTCCGCAGCGACTCATGGAAGGGCTCCGAAGTGTCGGAATATATGAAGTACAACGGCGAGAACAACGCTATGACTTATGTTCAGGTCTCGCCCGAGCCGACCCCGCAGAAGATCGAGCTTACGCCGTTCAAATAAGTGTCATTATGTGGAATATTACGGAAAAGATACTGCTCGTTACGGAAATCGCGCTGATACTTGCTTTTCTTGCGGCATTTCCCGTGGTGAACGCGGGGAATATCATTGGGATAGCGGTCTGCGGCGCGGCGGCGTTTCTGACGCTCGACGCTTTCGGGATAAGAACGGCGCTTGTAAATGCATGGAAGAACAGTCTTCCCGCGAGGATAGGGCTTTGCGGGGCGGCTGTCGTGTTTACGGCGGGAATTATCATCGCGGCGGTGCTTAGTATCGGCATGGTGCGGGCGATGAACAATGCTCCCGAGAAAGAGCCGAAGCTCGTCATAGTGCTGGGCTGTCAGGTGAGGGGCGAGAGACCGAGCAAAATGTTAGCGCGGCGTTTGGACATAGCCTACGGGGTCATGGAGCGTTATCCGAGTGCTATGGTAGTAGTTTCGGGCGGGAAGGGCAGTGACGAAGCCATTTCCGAAGCCGAGTGCATGAAGCGTTACCTTACCGAGAAGGGCGCGGACGTTTCGCGGATAATCATGGAGGACACTTCGACGACGACGTTTGAGAACATCAGCAACAGTTTTGCGATAACCGACCCGATGGGGCTGGGGCGGGACATTACGATAGTTACCGACGGGTATCATCAATACCGTGCGGCATTGATAGCAAAGTCGATGGGTGCGGGGGAAGTGACGGCTGTTTCGGCGAATACGGAGAAGCGGTTTATACCGACGTATTGGGTGCGCGAATGGCTGGCGCTCGCATGGTTCAAAATAAGATAAAAGATAAGAGATAAAAGATAAAAGATAGCCGCAAGTGAAGGCAAACCAAAAGTCTTAGGAAGGGGTTGGCACGAGCAAGCTCGTGCAGGGGAGAACCCTTCTTCTTGCACGAAATTGTTCGTGCAAAGGGCTTCCCCCACAGAAGCCTACGACGAAGGCGAATCAACGGTAAAAAGAGAAGATGACCGACCAAAAATAAAATCGGCAATTTCAAGAAAAGCCCACAAAAAGGCACTGGCGAATAAATCTGCATATCAGAGCAAGAACAAACGAATTGCCGATTTTAGATTTGCGAAAGAGCGCAGCGATTTTCGCAAACGAATTGCGCGAAGTCGGGATTTTCGCACGGGTGGGGTTAATTCACGGGAGGGAAAAAATGAACGGTATTTCCACAAAAGATATTTATTTCGACAGCGACGGCATACGCCTGCATATGAGGCTCGACCGTCCCGAAAAAGCGGGCGCTAACAATAAATGCCCGCTCTGTATACTGGTTCACGGCTTTACGGGGCATATGGAGGAAGACCATATCATCGCCGCACAGCAGGCTATGAACTCAAAAGGCATCGCGGTGCTGAGGGCTGAGATGTACGGTCACGGCAGAAGCGGCGGGACTTTCCGCGAGCATACGCTCTTCAAATGGATTACTAATGCCCTCGCCGTTGTGAAGTACGCCAAAAGCCTTGATTTCGTGTCGGAGCTGTACATGAGCGGTCATTCGCAGGGCGGTATGCTCACCATGCTTATCGGCGGAATGTGCCCCGACGACTTCGCGGCTATTTTGCCGCTTTCCCCCGCGTGGATGATACCCGAACAGGCGAGGGCGGGCGAGATACTGGGCGCTAAGTTCGACCCCGCGCATATCCCCGAAAGCATCGTCGGCAGCCATTGGGAGCTGGGCGGCGATTACCTCCGCGTGGCGCAGATGATACACGTCGAGGACGCTATCCCGCGCTACAAGGGCAGAGTGTACATCGTTCACGGCGATAAGGACGAGGCTGTTCCCTATTCCTACGGCGTAAAAGCGGCGGAGCTTTACGAAAACGCCGAGCTTGTGACTATCCACGGCGCGAACCACTGCTATAACAACGGGCATATCGAGGAAATGGCGGCGGCAGTCGAACGATTTTTCGGATAAATAAATGCTCATTTATAATTCAAATAATAAAAAAGGCGGAGGTCAGCCCCCGCCGTTTTTTAAGCTGTCTTTTTGCGGCTGTCCTTTATCATGAACACCGCGAACATCGCGAAAAGTATCCCCGTAAGCGAGAAGATCACTATGCTCATGGATAACGTCTGCTTGGTGTCCTCCGCGATGCCCCGCACGACCGCCAGCGTCGAGTAGTTGCAGCCGTTGTTGAGTGCGCTGTGGGCGATGGCCGCGGGATATATCGA
>JAILFF010000275.1 GCA_024697705.1 Ruminococcus sp. | reverse complement strand
AGCTTTTCAGCTTTTCGAGCGCCAAACCGTTCGCCGTGTTCAGCCCGTGCGCCGCGTGAGCCGTCAGCCCAAGCTCGCCCGCTATTATTATATGCGCAAAATTCGTGCATAATATGTCTTTTATGCCGAGAGCCGCCGCTTCTTTCAGCATTTGTATCTGCTTCGGCTCGTCGAAGGTGAAGCGCGGCATGGCTATTCCCAGTTTTTCGATGGGGAAATTCTTCGGTACTTTGTGAAGCTCTTTTAAATCGAGCGGCAGAAAAGCTGTTTCGATGTCGGCGGGGTCGAGCTTCAAAAGCTGCTCCGCCGAAGTGAGTTCGAGCCGCAGCGGGGGAACTTCCGTTCGCTCGGGCTTATTATTCCGCGCCGAAACGGGCTTCTGTCCGCACGGCGTGAAGTTTACCACGCGGGAGAAATGCTCGCGTCTTTGCGCGGTTATGCTCTCGCAGATCGTCCGCCGCGCTTCGTTCAGCTCGCTTGCGGGAACGGAAAGCTCCGCGCCGATGTCGCAGGTAAAGCTGCCCGCCTCGTAAAACGTGTCCCCGAGCTTCGAGAGCCGTTCCTCGACGCTCTGCGCGGTCACGGGCTTGTTGACGGCTTCGGCGGGGACAGTACCCGTGTACTCCGCAAAGAGGTAATTCTCGTCCGTCGCGGATATCTTCACAGGTTCGCCCGCCTTTATCGTCACGAAAAAGTCAAGCTTCGAGCGTTTGTATTCGCGGCGGTAAAGCTCGTGTATCTTCGGATAAGCCGCCGCCGCTTCCTTAGCGTCATCTGCGGTGCGTCTGCCGAACATACCGATGCCGCGTTCGCCGTCAAGATAGCCGTCCGTAAAGCCACCGCGTGAGAACACACGTTCGAGCAGCTTGCCGTCGTATTTCTTGCCGTTCAGCGTCGCCTTAGCGCAGTGTGCCGAGAGTGCGCAGTATTCGGGGCGCTTCATTCTGCCTTCTATCTTCATCGAGCTTACGCCCGCGGCTTCAAGCTCGCGCAGGCGGGGCAGAACGGACATATCTTTCAGCGAAAGCGCGTAGGTATCGCCGCCCTTCTTCACCGAGCAGGGAAGTCTGCACGGCTGAGCGCACGCCCCCCTATTGGCGCTTCTTCCGCCGACGACGGCGCTCATAAGGCACTGCCCCGAAACGCTCATGCACATAGCGCCGTGGACGAAGACCTCCGTTTCCATATCGCCGCCCGAAAGCTCCGCTATCGTCTTAAGATCAAGCTCGCGGGAAAGCACGGTGCGGGTCATGCCGAGCCGTGCCGCGAATTCCTCGCCGCGCCGCGTGTGCAGAGTCATCTGTGTGGAGGCGTGAAGCGGCAGGTCGGGGCAGCATTTTTCCGCCATAGCGACGACGGCTAAATCCTGCACGATGAGCGCGTCAACGCCCGTCTCGCAGAGCAGCCTGAGCGTATCGGCAAGCTCGTCAAGCTCGTTATCGAAGATCATGGTATTGACCGCCGCGTAGACCTTCACGCCGCGTTCGTGGCAGAAGCCGACGGTCTCGCGGAGCTCTTCCTCCGAGAAGTTCATCGCCCCCGCCCGTGCGCTGAAGCGTTTCAGCCCGAGATATACCGCGTCCGCGCCCGCCATGACTGCGGCTCGGGCGTGTTCCGCGCCGCCCGCGGGGGATAATATTTCAGTCATACGAGCCATTATCTGCGCTGATTACCGCCCTGACCCTGTATCTGCCCCTGACCCTGACCCTGACCGCGGATGGGGTTCTGCGGCGGAACGGGGTTGCGTGAGGGGATAGGCTCGGGCGAGGGTACGGGAACGGGCTGCTGAACGAGCCCCGCGACGGCGGAAGCCTTCGGGGGAGCGCCGAGAGCGCGGCTGATACCCGCGTTGACGATCTGTTCGGCGGTAGTTTCCTCGGCGGCAAACGAGCCGCGAAGTTCGCGTTCCTGTTCGAGCTGTCTGACGCGCTCTTTAAGTCTTTCGACTTCCTTTTTAAGTTTTTCGCTCTCACCGCGGCTGTATTCGGCTTCTTCGGCGTAAGCGCTTATCTGAGTACGGATATTCTGTTCTGCCTGTTTGGTATTGATAAGCTGTTCCATACATTCGAGGGAGATTATAGCGGCGGCGTCCTGCAAGGAGAGGGAGCTTTTTTGTTCGCGAAGGCGTTTCATACGTTCATTAAGAGCGGCGGCGATCTTTTCGGTCTGACCCGCGGGCTCATCGGTAAGCATGGTATAACTTCTTCCGTAGATATTTACGGTAACTTGATTACGGTCACTCATTTCAAATGATCCTCCTGCCTGAAAAATATTAGCGGGGAAACCCTGCAATTATACATTTCTATTATACTATATTTTCGCGTGAATGTAAAGAGAAATTTGTTTAATTTTTCCCAAAATCGGTAACAGGTTTAAAATTCTGTTAAAAAGCGGCGGAAACGAGGGTTTTTGCTTGATTTGCGAGCCGAATTGTGTTATAATAAATGGAAAAGAAACGGAAAAGAAGCGGAAAAGAAAGCCCGCGAAGCGGAAACGGGGTCAAGGGGCAGGACGCCCCTTGCGGGGGCTTGGGGGCAGAGCCCCCATTTAAATCAGCCGCACGCCCGTGAATCTTTCCGACCAGCACAAACTGCGTGCGGCTGCCTTCCTTTGTGCGAAGTGAGCGGAGCGAACGAGCGGTCTGTGCGCCCTGCACATTCTTCACGGTAGGGCAGAGCACTGTAATGTAGGGGCGAGCATGGCATGAACTTGTTCATGCAGTCGTCCGTGAAATGACCCCGACCGTGAAATAATCCCGACCTCGCGCAATTCATTTGCGAAAATCGCTGCGCTCTTTCGCAAATTTAAAATCGGCAATTTGCTTGTTTTTGTACAGACTTGCAGATTTGTTTGCTTGTGCGTTTTTGCTCGATTTTCTTGAATTGCCGATTTTATTTTTGGTCTTAACAGTTTTCTTTTTACCGGTTGACTGCTTGAACCGCACAGTCTCTGGGGGAAACCCTTCTGAAGAAGGGTTCTCCCCCAGACCCCCTTCCTAAGACTTTTGGTTTTGCCTTTAATTGAGAAAACCTTCCTAAGACTTTTGGTTTGCCTTTATTTGCGATATTTTTTTGGTGATTATTATGTCTATGATCTGCCGCAAATGCCTTCTCGCGGAACTCGGCGAGGACGAATATTTTATCTCTCTCCGCCGATACATCGCCGATTACCCCGCCGAAAAGCGCGTCCCCGACGACGAATACTCCCGCCGCCTTGCCGCCTGCAAAGCCTGCGAACGCCTTACAAACGGTATGTGCGCTCTCTGCGGCTGCTACGTCGAACTCCGCGCTCTCAAAATAAACGAACATTGCCCCGAAAACAATAAATGGTAATTATAATTATATAACAGAAAGAATGGTAACAAAGAATGGAAAAAGAAAAGACAACATCTCGTACCGCCGCGGCTGAAAATGCCAAAAAGCCGCCGCTCAATAAGAAATTCTCGATGATCGCAGCCCCCCTCGCGGTGCTGACGGTCATTTTCTGCGTGTATATCCGCTACGGCTTCTACCCCTTCGGCACACGCACCGTCGCATGGGCTGACATGAATCAGCAGGTCGTGCCGCTTCTCTGCCAGTTTAAGGATATTTTGGACGGCAAGGGCGGTATGTTCCTAAGCTTCAAAAACTCGTCGGGTATGAACTGGTGGGGCGTGTTCTTCTTCTTCCTCGCAAGCCCCTTCTCGCTGCTCGTCAAGTTCGTGCCGAAGCAGGATATCCTCGTATTCATGAATATCCTCGTCGTCATAAAGATGATGTGCTGCGCCGCCTCCGCCTGCTTCTACTTCGTTAAATCGAACGAACACCGCTCGCTCGGCGCGGCTGAAATATCGCTTTTGGGCTTCATTTACGCCGTCAGCGGCTATACCATGCTCTTCTATCAGAATATAATCTGGCTCGACGTGATGTACCTTTTCCCGCTGCTGCTTCTTTCGATCGAAAATATCTTCGACAAGAAAAAGGGCTCGGCGGTGCCTTATACGCTGCTGATGGCGGCGGTGGTCGCGGTGAATTATTACCTCGGCTACATGGTCGTTATCTTCGTGCTGCTCTTTACGGCGCTTTATGCGCGGGTGCTTATCAAGCGCGGCGAGGAGGAGAAGACCCCCGCCTGCCTGCGCTTCGTGACGGGCTCGCTTATCGCGGCGCTGATGTCGGCGGTCGTGTGGATGCCGAGCTTCATGCAGTACCTAACCTCGGGCAGAAAGACCTCGCTTTTCGATAACCTGCGCAGCGGCGATATGCTCACCGATTACGAGACCGTCTTTACCACCGTGACCTGCTCTTCGGCGCTGCTGCTGCTTGCGGCGCTCGATTTGAAGCGTGTGCCTGCTGCACAAACAAGGTTAGCGCCAAAGCCCTCCGACATTCACCGTCAGCGGCTTTGCATGACGGCGCTGATGCTCGTTCCGATAATAATCGAGCCGATAAACAAGATGTGGCACACGGGCAGCTATATGGCTTTCCCCGCCCGCTACGCCTTCATGACCGTATTCATGCTGATGATACTCGCCGCCTACGCGCTCGGCAGGCAGAGGAAATTCACGGGCGACAAGATGATCGCCGCCGTCTGGACGGGCGAGGGGCTTCTTCTTGCGGGGCTGTTCTGGTATCTCTCGGCGACGTACATCACCGAGAACACAAATGTTCTCGGCGTGTACACCACGGGGCTTTACGGCTGCGAGGAATCGTTCAAGGGCTTCATGCGGCTGCTGCTGATCGCCCTTATCGCCGCGGTTTCGGTATATCTCACCTACAAAAAGGGGCTTATCCCGAAAAAGGCTTTCGTCTGCGTGCTTGCGCTGCTGACCGCCTTTGAAACGATAAACAACGCCCGCGTGTACATGACTTTTTCGGGCATTAGGCACGAGGACACCTACGCCCTCCAGCGCGAGGTGCTGGGTCTTTCCGACCGCGTGGAAAACGACGACAGCTTCTACCGCGTGAAGACGGGCGGCAAGATCTTCGATTACAACATGATAGGCGCTATGGATTACAATTCCATCGGCTCGTACACCTCGCTGAACGATCAGGACTATCTTTTCACGATGAAAAGGCTCGGCTACACCTCGGTATGGATGGAGATAGGCACCTGCGGCGGCACCGAGCTTACCGATTCGCTGCTTTCGGTGGGCTACGAGATCGACCACGAGCCGCGCGGCAAGACGCTTTATTCGCTCGACGCCTATTTCCTCAACAAAACGGAGCACAAGCTGCCGCAGGGAGTCTGCCTTGACAGCGTTCCGACGGAGGAGATACCCGAGGAGCTTTCCCGCGAGGGAGTGCAGGGCTATATCTCGGAGACGCTTTTCGGCGAGGACATCACGGAGCATTACGAACCCGCGGAGGGCGGCTGCAAGCGTTCGGCGGACGGCAGGTACAGCTTTGCCGAGAACGACATTTTAGTCTACCGCATACCCGTAAACGGCAGAAAAACGCTGTATCTCGACTGTTTCGACAGGCTTTCGACCGACCTTTCGGAGCCCGTTTACGAGACATTCATGGTTCAGGCGAACGGCAAGCTTGTCTGTGCGGCGTACCCGTACTCGAAGGACAACGGCGTATTGAAGCTCGGCACCTTCGAGAACGAAAACGTAACGGTCCAGCTGACCGTGTTAAAGAACAACGAATGTCGTTCGTTCGGGGTATTCTCGGTCGATCTTGACAAGCTGGAAGATAACATCAGCCGTGCGGAGTGCTGCGATCTTCGCGAGATAAAGAACGGTCTCGAAGGTGCGGCGGAGGTCTCCGCGGCTAAGACGGTCTTGCTTTCGGTGCCGTATAACGGCGGCTTCACGGTTCGGGTGAACGGCGAAAAAGCGGAGATACGCAAGGCTCTTTCGGGGTTCATGGCGTTCGATATTCCTGCGGGGCGGAGCGAGATCAAGATAACGTTTTGTCCGAAGGGATTTGGCGCGGGAGCTGCAACGAGCTTTATCGGGGTCGGTTTGTTTATCGTTTATTGTGTTATGAAGAAGCGTCGGGCTGAGACCGAGCTGACGGAGAAGCAGGAGTTTGTGAACCGTGTTGCGGCATATCTGACGGCGGCGCTGGGAATACTGGTATTTATTGGAGTATATGTGATACCGTTAGCGCTGAACATCATTATGTGGAAGCCCGAAAGCTAAAAAAAGATAAAAGATAAAAGATAAAAGATATCGCAAGTGAAGGCAAAACCAAAAGTCTTAGGAA
>JAILFF010000251.1 GCA_024697705.1 Ruminococcus sp. | reverse complement strand
TGATGGACAGCGACGGCGAGCTTACTCCGCAGGGCGAGGTGGGCGAGATAGTCGTCTACGGCGAGGAGGGCAAGACCCCCGGTCTGCTGAAAGAGTATTACCGCAATCCCGCCGAGAACGAACGTGCCTGGAAGTACGGCGTTTATCACACGGGCGACACGGCGTACATGGACAAGGACGGCTACTACTGGTATGTGGGACGCACGGACGACCTTATCAAGGCTTCGGGCTACCGCATAGGACCCTTTGAGATAGAGAGCGTCCTTATGGAGCACCCCGCCGTCATGGAGTGTGCGATAACCGCTGCCGCCGACGCGATACGCGGCAATGTGGTCAAGGCGACCATCGTGCTGACGAAGGACTATCAGCCGTCGGATGAGCTTGTTAAGGAGTTGCAGGACTATGTGAAGAAGTCCACCGCGCCGTACAAGTATCCGCGAATCGTGGAGTTTGTTAAGGAGCTGCCGAAGACCCCGAGCGGGAAGATAAAGCGCGGGGAGATACGCCGCCGCGATATGGAAGACGACGACGACTAAAGAAGATAAAAGATAATAGATAAGAGATAATAGATAGTATTTTGGCGCTGAAAGCTCATGGCTGCCGTATACGTTACATTTTCGGCTTTAATACGGGAGCTCTGCGTGGGGTTGTTAAATTTTTGTGAAACACTTGAAATCGCCCGAAAAATGTGCTATACTGTAATTTGAACAAACGCTTTGACCGGACAAAGTAAGTCCGGGGAACAGTGCCTTTAAGAGAGAACGAGCCGCCGGCTGTAAGCTCGTTTAAGGCGTCCCTGTGACCGAATTTCACCCGCGAGCGGCTGCGCTGAACGGCAAAAGTCTTTTAGGCACGGACGTACACCCGCGTTAAGGGCGGTGGGAGTAACAGCTCCCGTGCGGTATGGGTGGTAAACATCGCTTATTATTAGCCTTGTCCCGTATTGGGACGAGGCTTTTTTGTATCGGACGAATACCGACGGCGGGAACACAGCTCGTTGGAAAATAATGGAGCAAAGGGAAGAAAACCTTATATATATATAGTTTCTTCTTCCCTGAAAGACAGGCAAAGCAGGGAAATCGGAGTATTTCCCTGCTTCGCTAAAGTCTTCCGTTATTTCGCGCAGAAATTCACAAACGAGCAGACAATCCCTACCTATTAAGTAGGAGAGTGCTGACGCTCTATATAAATATAGCATCAGCAGCACTGAAAGACAGGTAAAGTAGGGAAATCGGAGTATTTCCCTACTTCACTAATGTCTTCCGTTATTTCGCGCAAAATTCAAAAACAAAGCGGGGTTCAAAGCAACTGGTGATTCTTAGGAGAAAAGGAAAACCCCCTTATAGAAAAGTAATGTTTTCTTCCCTGAAAGACAGGCAAAGCAGGGAAATCGGAGTATTTCCCTACTTCACTAATGTCTTCCGTTATTTCGCGCACAAAAGCCGAGGCGCGTATTAAACGGGATTCGGAATATACGGACGAAGTGAACACTGCTATAACGATACCTACATACTGAAAACGGTAAGAAAACCATAAACAGGTAAATTTATAATTAGGAGGATATATATGAAAGAACAGCTTAAAGCGATAGAGGCTAAGGCGAAGGAAGAACTTTCCAAAGCCGCCGACCTCAAAGCGCTTGACGACATCAGAGTTAAGTTTCTCGGAAAGAAAGGCGAGCTTACAGGCATTTTAAAGCAGATGGGCAAGCTCACGGCGGAGGAGCGCCCCGTTATCGGACAGCTTGCCAACACCGTGAGAGCCGACATCGAAGCGGCGCTTACCTCCGCGCAGTCGAAGCTCAAAAGCATTGCGGCGGCTAAGAAGCTCGAAGCCGAGCGTATCGACGTTACGCTGCCCGGAAAGGCTCCGCGTCTCGGAAAGGCTCACCCGCTGAACGCGACGCTTGCGGAGGTCGAGGAAGTGTTCCTCGGCATGGGCTTCGATATCGTCGAGGGTCCCGAGGTCGAGACCGACCACTACTGCTTCGAGGCACTCAATATGCCGAAGCATCACCCCGCCCGCGACACGCAGGATACGTTCTACATCAACGAGAACGTGCTGTTAAGAACGCAGACCTCCTCCGTGCAGATTCGCACCATGGAGAAGATGAAGCCCCCGATACGCATAATCTCGCCGGGCAGAGTTTACCGCTCCGACGCCGTTGACGCGACACATTCGCCGATGTTCCATCAGATAGAGGGACTTGTTATCGACAAGGGCATCACGATGGCAGACCTCAAAGGCACGCTTGAACTGCTGCTGAAAAGGCTTTACGGCGAGGAGACTCAGCTGCGCTTCCGTCCGCACCACTTCCCCTACACCGAGCCTTCCGCAGAGGTCGATCTGATGTGCTTCAACTGCCACGGCAAGGGCTGCTCGATGTGCAAGCAGGAGGGCTATGTTGAGCTGTTAGGCTCGGGCATGGTTCACCCGAAAGTGCTTGAAGGCTGCGGCATCGACCCCGAGGTTTACAGCGGATTCGCGTTCGGCATCGGTCTCGAACGTATTACGATGGGTCGGTACAGCATAAACGATATGCGCCTGCTTTATGAAAACGATATGAGATTCTTAAACCAGTTCTGACCCTGCCGCTTCGATGATTTTAACAAAGGCGGGGAAGAAAATACCGAAAAAGCCATAAAGAACTATGTGCTTTTTGCGGAGCTTCTGAGGGCTCACGTCGGCAGCGGCGTAAAGTTCGAGAATGACACGATAAACAATATCTCGGATATCAAGCGTGTGCTGCGATAGGCTCGGAATAAGAGGACATTGACGATGAAGAACATAAAAAGCGCCGAGCTTCCGAAGTATTCGGGCGAGGAATACGAACAGGTGGCATTCAGGGTCTATCACGACAAAAAGCGCAGGAAATACTGCGTCTGTCTGACCGCCGATAATATGGACAAGTCGGTTCTCGATATGCTGACCGGACAGTATCATATCGAGTCTCCCGAAATTCGCAAGACCATGAAGGACGGCAGGCTCGTCAGCGCCGCCGAGCTCGTCACCGAAAGGGACACTCTCGCCGATTTAGAGCGTATACTGAACATTGCATCAGCCGTCGGCAGGGAGATAGAAGTGATAAACGTCTGCGGCTTGGACATTCTCTGCGTGAAGACGGGCGAGACGACGTTCAAGCTCGACAACGGCAAGGAAACGACTGTTCCCGTGTACGGTATCCGCCGCGACGAATACGCGGGTATGTTGGGCTTTAATGAGCGCTATCCCGAGATACCGTTCACCGCGAACATCGGCGAGAAGATATCCGCGATGCCCCTGCCGCACGTCTGCAACTACCGTGCTGTGCTGATACAGCTTTACCGCGCCTGCCTTATCCTTGAATACAAGGGCGTTACGCAGGCTTTGAATTACGGCTTCGATTCCCCGAAGTGCCTTGGAGTGCTTAAGGACAGAAAAAAGATCATGACCCACTTGCTGGGCTACGGCAACGAGCCCGAATTCGGGGGTGATGACAAATGAAGGATATAAGATCGGTCGAGCTTGAAAAGTATTCGGGCGACGATTACGAGCGCGTGGCGTTCAGGGTGTTCCACAACAAGGCGGGCAGAAATTATTGCATCTGCATAACCGCGGACGAAATGGACGAGATAATTCTGGACGACCTGATGACGCAGTACGAGCTCAACTGCACGAACGATCACTGCGGCGAGGAGACCGTCATTGATGGGAAAACGGTCTGCATAGCCGAGTTTGAAACGCAGCGCGACACGCTCCCCGATTTGCAGAGGATAATGAACTTTGCGTCCGTTGTCGGCAGGGAGATTGTCGATTTCGACATCGACGGGAATTATCTGCTTTGCGTGAGGACGGGCGACGCGGTGTTCACGCAGGACGGCAGGCTTGTCAAGGTACCCGTGTACAGCGTGCGCGAGGACTTGGCGAGCGGAATGTTAAGCTTCTGCGAGCGCTATCCCGACAAGGAATTCACGGCGGAGATCGGGAAGATAATAGAATCGCAGTTTTTGCCGGAGGACGTAAATTTCAGGGCAGTGCTTTTGCAGGGCTTTCGGGCGATACTTATCCTCGAACACAAGGGCGAGATCACGGGCTTTGTGTACGGGTTTCGCGAGAGAAAGTGTCTGCGGCTCGACAAGGGGAAGAATCTGCTGACGATAGTTCGCGGATATCCCCGCGGTTAAAATAAAAAAATAGAAAATAGAGGTAATATATATGGATCTTTCAATGAGATGGCTTGCGGATTATGTTGACTGCAAGTGCGATATAAAGAAATTCTGCGACGAGATGACCCTTTCGGGCAGCAAGGTCGAGTGCTACGGCGAGGAGGGCGATTATCTCTCGAACGTTGTTGTCGGACACGTTCTCGACATCGTTCCTCACCCGAACAGCGACCATATGTTCATCTGTCAGATAGACGTGGGCGAGAGCGAACCCGTGCAGATCGTTACGGGCGCTCAGAACGTCAAGAAGGGCGACTACGTTCCCGCCGCCAAGCATAAGTCTACCGTGCTTCACGAGGGCAAGCAGGTCAAGATCACCAAGGGCAAGCTGCGCGGCGAGGCTTCTAACGGTATGCTCTGCTCGCTTGATGAACTGGGGCTTTCGGTGCATGACTTCCCCTACGCCATCGAGGACGGTATATTTATTCTCGGCGACGACTGCGATAAGACCGTGGGCAAGGATATCCGTGAGGCAATAGGCTTCGACGACAAGATAGTTGAGTTCGAGATAACCTCCAACCGCCCAGACTGCCTTTCGGTGACGGGTCTTGCGCGTGAGGCTGCCGCGACCTTCAATGTTCCCGTGAACATCAAGGAGCCGACCTTCAAGGGCGTTGACGGCGATATCAACGAGATAATGTCCGTCGAGATACACAATCCCAAGCTTTGCCCGAGATATATGGCGGGATATGTCAAGAACGTAAAGATCGGTCCTTCGCCTCGCTGGATGAGGGAAAGGCTCAGAGCAAGCGGCGTTCGTCCGATAAATAACTTTGTTGATATAACAAACTATGTAATGCTCGAATACGGTCAGCCGATGCACGCTTTCGACCTGCGCTATGTTTCGGGCGCCAAGATCAATATCCGCAACGCAAAGGCGGGCGAGAAGATCACCACGCTCGACGGTCAGGAGCGCGAGCTTTCGGAGGAAATGCTCGTTATCGCCGACGCGGAAAAGCCCGTAGCTGTTGCGGGTGTTATGGGCGGCGAGTACAGCGGCATCATGGACGACACCACCGCTGTTGTGTTCGAGTCTGCCTGCTTTGACGGCGCTTCCGTCCGCACGACGGCTAAGAAGCTCGGTATGCGCACCGACGCCTCCGCACGCTTCGAGAAGGGCTTGGATGCCGAGAATCCCTATCCCGCGCTGATGAGAGCCTTCGAGCTTGTAGAGCTGCTCGGCTGCGGCGAGGTGGTAAAGACCTACATCGACTGCGACAAGTCCGACAAGGAGCGTAAGGGCGTTACCTACGACCCCGCATGGATAAACGGCTTCCTGGGCACCGATATTCCCGAAGCCGAGATGACCGAATATCTCACGAGACTTAACTTCGAGATAAAAGAGGGAAAAGCCTACGCGCCCTATTACCGCATAGACATCGAGTGCAAGTCCGACCTCGCGGAGGAGGTAGCGCGTCTGTACGGCTACAACAAGATACCCGACACCATCATTCGCGGCGTTGCCGAGGCGAAGCTCACCCGCAAGCAGCGCTTTGACCGCACCGTAACGAACGCTATGGTCGGCATGGGCGTAAACGAGATCACGACGTTCTCGTTCATCAGCCCGAAATACTTCGACAAGATCAGACTGCCCGAGAACAGCCCGCTCCGCAATACTGTTGTGATAAGCAATCCGCTCGGCGAGGACACAAGCGTTATGAGAACGACAATCCTGCCGTCGGTGCTTGAAGTAATGGCAAGGAATTACAGCCTGCGCAACGCCGAGTGCTGCGCCTTCGAGCTCGGAAACGAGTACCTGCCCGTTGACGGCGAAGTCCTCCCCACCGAGCCCGAGCGTCTTGGCGTGGGTATTTACGACACCGCAGGCAAGATCGACTTCTACACGATCAAGGGCATGGTCGAGGAGCTGCTCGACAAGTGCGGCGCTCCCGCTTACGATGTAGCCCGTCCCGGCGAGGACAGCGCCTTCGGCGAGGCGGCGGCGTTCCACCCGGGCAGATCGGCTGTCATCATCATTGACGGCAAAGAGATAGCCATCTTCGGCGAGCTGCACCCCGAAACGCTCGAAAATTACGGCATCGGCTGCCGCGCCTACGCCGCGAAGGTGAATATCCCCGAGCTGATGGAGCTTTGCGCCGAGCAGAAGACCTACAAGCCGCTGCCGAAGTTCCCCGCGACCACCCGCGACCTGTCACTCATCTGCGACGACGAGCTGCCCGCGGCGGTCATCGAAAAGACTATCCGCGGCGCGGCGGGGGATATCCTCGAAAGCGTAAGTCTGTTCGACATCTACAAGGGTCAGCAGATCGAAGCGGGCAAGAAGAGCATCTCCTACTCGCTGACGCTGCGCTCGCACGAGGGCACTCTTACCGACGAGCAGGCTGACAAAACGATGGAAAAGGTGCTGAAAGCCTTGAAAGAAGCGGGCGCAGAGCTTAGAATGTGAAATTTGACGATTGTTTTTTGTGCAGAATGTCTATTTTTTCGCAAAACCATTGTATTTCAGAGAAAAATGAGGTATAATTATTTAAGGCGGCAATAAGTATCTGAAGGAACTTGCCCGCCGCACGGTTGGACGAAGGAGTTGAACGGTATGCACGATCATTCGCAGGAAAACAGATCAACCAATAAGGAAGAGCTCAGAAGCACGATCAAGGCAGTTTACGCTGCATTGGTGAAAAAAGGCTACAATCCCGTCAATCAGATCGTAGGCTATATCCTTTCCGAAGACCCGACCTACATAACGACGTATAATAATGCCCGAAATATGATAAGGCACATTGACCGCGATGAGCTTTTACAGGAGATGGTGAGGAGCTATCTCGGGATAGAAGGCTCGGGAGATGTAAAGAGCGACAAATAAAAGGCATGATTTCCCGGCGTGAAAACAAGCGCCGGGAATTTTTTTATTTTTTTCTGTAAGATTATCCGATGAAAGCTGTCATTATGAGTGAAAGGGACAACAAAACGAGAACGGGAGGTGAAAAATGAGCATGGAGGATAACGAGATACTTGATCTTTACCGCGAAAGAAATCAGCGTGCCGTCATCGAAACGAACGCCAAATACGGCGGCTACTGCGGTAAGATAGCGATGAATATTCTTCACAGCCGCGAGGACGCCGAGGAATGTGTGAACGATACCTTTCTTAAGGCGTGGAACACGATACCGCCGACCGTTCCCGAGATTCTCTCGGCGTTTCTGGGAAGAATAACGCGGAATATATCATTCAACAGATACAAGGCGATGCACGCGGGAAAGCGCGGCGGCGGCGAGATGACGGTCATTCTGGACGAGATCGCCGAGATAGTCTCGGGCGGCGAGACCCCCGAGGACGCGCTTTCAAGGCGGGAGCTTTCGCGGGCGATCGGCGAATTTCTTGAAGAACAGACGGCTGAAAAGCGCGGTATGTTCATACGCCGCTACTGGTACTCCGACAGCATTTCGGTCATAGCAAAAAGATACAAGAAAACAGAGAACACTGTATCGGTCACGCTGAACAGATTAAGAAAACAGCTGCGTGGCTATCTTACGGAAAGGGGATTTAACATATGAAAAAGGAACAGTTTTACGAGGCAATGGGTGACATCGACGACAGGCTGGTAAATGAGGCGAGCAGATCCGCGCAGGTTAAGCCGAAGACATGGAGGTATTTTGCGGCTGCGGCGGCTTGTCTTGTTGTTTGCGCCGGTGCGGGCGCGGCGCTAAATCACATCTACAACGGGAGAAATACTGTTCCCGTGGAGAACGAGTCTTCCGCGGCGAGCGGTACTTCGGCACAGCCCGCCGCGGGCGCGAATACATCGGCGCCGACCACTCAGCAGACGGAAACGATAAATATCGAACCGCCTGCCTCTGCGAAGAAGTGCAAGGTGCTTGCGGAGGCGGTCTATCCCGAGCTTCCGCCGTACCCCGAAATGCCGACAGAAGGTACGGAAGAGGAATGGGAAAAATTCACAGCGCTTCAGGAAGAATGGTGGAATGCCAACAAAGTGCTCTCCGAGCAGCCAGAGGGCTTCGACAAGGGCATGGACGAGTTCTTCAGGAACAGCGTCGGAACGCTGATGACGGAGCAGGACGGCACGAACAAGGTCTATTCGCCCGCGAGCCTGTACATGGCGCTCGGTATGTCGGCGGAGATAACCGACGGCAATTCACGCGGACAGATACTCGGGCTTCTCGGGCAGGACAGCATCGAGGAAATGCGCTCCCACGCGAAAAGCGTGTGGCAGTCGGTGTACAAAAAAGATAACACCGCGACCTGTGTTCTTGCCGATTCGCTTTGGATGAACTCCATGTTCCCCTGCAAGCAAAGCACGGCAGACTCGCTTGCCGAGAATTACTACGCCTCAATATTCACGGGCGACCCTGCCGCGGAGGAATACACACAAATGTTCCGCGGGTGGATAGACGGTCAGACCGACGGCTTGCTCGGCGACTACACGAAGGAACTGAAACTCGACCCCGACATGGTGATGACTCTTGCTTCGACGGTGAATTATTCGGGCAAGTGGCTGGAGAAATTCCAAAAGGAAAACACCTCCGCGGAGACGTTCCATGCGCCCTCGGGCGACAGGGAAGCTCAGTTCATGCACGCCGACCGCCAGACCGCCTATTGGAGCGGCGGTAACTTCGGCGCGATAAGCATGAGCCTTGAAAACAACGGCGAAATGCGGCTTATCCTGCCCGACGAGGGTTTTTCGGCAGAGGAGCTTTTCACGGACGGCGATGCGCTGAACTTCATGACCTCGTGGAACGATTACGAGAACGGCGAGTATTCCATAGTGCATATGTCGGTGCCGAAGTTCGACGTTTCGGCGCACATAAATTTGTCCACGGAGCTAAAAAAACTTGGCGTGACGGATATTTTTGACAGCAGCATTTCGGATTTCACACCGCTCACGGAGGACATCGGCGGCATATTCATCTCACAGGCGGAGCAGGATTCGCGTGTGATGATCGACGAGGAGGGCTGTCGTGCGGCGGCTGTAACGATCATGGGCGGAATGGGCGCGGGAGCTCCCGACAACGAGGTAGATTTCGTGCTTGACAGACCCTTCGTATTCGAGATAGTTGGCGGAAACGGGATACCTCTCTTTGTGGGAGTAGTGAATGTTCCCGAATAAATGTTCGATAAGAGAGCTGCAAATATATGCAGCTCTCTTCTTTGCATAAAAAATATCAATTATTTCACGATCGGATTGGCGAAACCGATAAAATTTCAAAAACCTATTGACAGAAGTGACTTTTCGTAGTATAATATATATCGTTCGGTAAACACTTAAAACAAAGTGAGCCGACAAACGATATGGAAGTTTAGCTCAGCTGGGAGAGCATCTGCCTTACAAGCAGAGGGTCATAGGTTCGATCCCTATAACTTCCATACGGCCGGGTAGTTCAGTTGGTTAGAACGCCAGCCTGTCACGCTGGAGGTCGTGAGTTCGAGCCTCATTCCGGTCGCTGGTTTTAAGCTGAAGCTTAAAACATCAAAAGCTAACGCTTTTGACGCTGCAAGTTTGAATTTCGTTCAAGCTTGCGTTAGTACATCTGATTTGCATGGATAGCTCAGTCGGGAGAGCACTCGACGAAAAAGACGGAACTTGTCAAAGCTCCTCACAGCAGCTATTTGGGATCGAGGGGTCATAGGTTCGAGTCCTGTTCCATGCGTATACTTGCGGATTTAGCTCATCTGGTAGAGCGCCACCTTGCCAAGGTGGAGGTAGCGAGTTCGAGCCTCGTAATCCGCTCTTTATCATGCGGGGACTGCGCAAAGCAGACTTCGCGGGAATAAAATAATTAGTTATTGCACATGGAGTGAGCGGAGCGAACGGTTACGCGGACACGCCGTGCGCGTAGCACTGCGGATTTAGCTCATCTGGTAGAGCGCCACCTTGCCAAGGTGGAGGTAGCGAGTTCGAGCCTCGTAATCCGCTTTTTTGTTATATATAAAAGGCTTTGACGGGTTTTTAGCCCTTCGGTGACGGCTTTCAGAGAGCCTGCGGACGGTGAAAGCAGGTAAGCAGCCGACAGGTGAATTACGTCCCCGAGCTTCGTGCGTGAGAAAGGTTCCGGTAAATCTCCGATTTACTAACGATTAGCGCACGGCGTTTCCCGCGTTAAGGGCTTTGAGGTCGGCTGTCTTAGCTTCGCACGACGTGCCGATAAACTGAGGTGGTACCGTGCTTTTTGCGCCCTCGGAGAGTATACGCTCTTCGGGGGATTTTTTGATATAATAAAGAGGTGATCTTGTGGAGACATTGGAGGAAATGAAACAGCGCTTTGAAGCCGAACAGACGGCTCTTTCGGAGCAGCTTACTTTGCGGGACGGCTTTGACCCCGCGGCTTTGCAGACCTGCGCCGGGGTCGATCTTGCCTACTGGAACGAAGGGGAGACCGAACGCGCCGTTTGCTGTATTGTCGTGATAGATATGAACACGCACGAGGTCATCGAGAAAAAGCGCTTCGACGGCGTTATCACGGTGCCCTATATGCCGGGCTTTCTTGCCTACCGCGAGCTGCCGCTCATCGAAAAGTGCATGGCTCTGCTCGACAGTAAGCCCGATATATGGTTCTTCGACGGCAACGGCTGTCTGCACCCGCGGCGCATGGGCAGCGCTTCACAAGCGTCCTTTTTATTGGACAGCTGCACTCCGACCGTCGGCGTGGCTAAGACCTATTACCGCGTGAACGGCGCCGAATATACCGATCCCGACGAGCAGGCGGGCAGCTTCACCGAAATAATCGTTGACGGAGAGGTTCGCGGAAGAGCGCTCAGAACTCATGAAGGCGTAAAGCCCGTGTTTGTTTCGGCGGGGAACAATATCACGCTCGACACGGCAATGCGGCTGACGATAGCCCTCACCGACAAGGAAAGCCATATCCCCATACCCACCCGCCTTGCCGACCTTGAAACCCACGTCGCCCGCGAGGAACTCAGAAATGGAGTACATCAGGACTAAGACAATTCTCTCAAAGAATAAGACCTCCGACTGGTTCGGTAACGATTATAATATGAACCTCTACCGCGGGTGCTGTCACGGGTGTATCTACTGCGACAGCCGCAGCGAGTGCTACCATGTCGAGAATTTCGACACGGTACACGCCAAGGAAAACGCGATTGAAATTCTCCGCGACGAGCTGCGCCGCAAGGTAAAGACGGGCATCATAGGGACGGGGAGTATGTCCGACCCGTACAACCCCTTCGAGCGCACCGAACGGCTCACCGAAAAGGCGCTCATGCTGATAGACGCTTACGGCTTCGGCACGACGGTGATAACCAAATCGCCGCTTATCACGCGGGATATTGACCTGTACAAGCAGATCGCCGATCATTCGCCCGTGCTGTGCAAGATGACGATAACCACCGCCGACGACGCGCTTTGCCGCATTATCGAGCCGAATACCGCTCCGACTTCCGAGCGGTTTGAAGCGCTTGCGAAGATGTCCGGGGCGGGGCTTTTCACGGGGATAACGCTTATGCCGATTTTGCCGTTCATCAACGACACACCCGAGAATATTCTCGGTATCGTGCGGACGGCTCACGAGTGCGGCGTTAAGTGCATTTATCCGTTTTTCGGGCTGACTTTGCGCACGGGAAACCGGGAATACTTCTATCGGCAGCTTGACAGGCACTTTCCGGGGCTTTCGGAGCGTTATCGTGCGCATTTCGGCGGCAGATATGAATGTGTTTCCCCGAACGCACGGCGGCTGTGGGAGCTTTTCACGGCGGAGTGCGGCAAATTCGGCATACTCTACGAGATGAAGTCGATAATCCGCGCATACAAGGCGGGCTACGGCGATACGCAGCTGTCGTTTTTCGATATGCCGTGAAAGTGCAGGTGGCTTGCTTATGAATACAAAACTTCTGCACTTAATACTCACGGCGGCGGCATGGCTGATCTTTGCGGGCTGCCTGATACGTTTTTTGGCGGCTTACGGTTCGCTCCCCGACGAGATCGGTGTTCACTTCGGAGGTGGCGGCGATTTTGACGTCGTTGATAAGAAGATTTACGGTTTTTATCCGTTTGTGATATCGCTGATAACGCTTTTGACGTGTTGGATAGTTTCGTCGGCGGTCGGCAAGGCGAGTGTATCTAAAAACATTACCGAGCGCGGCGCGGAGCTTTCGCGGTCGGCGGTCGTGCTTTATACGGACATTTTACAGCTTGCTTTGATATTCTCGCTTGCGGGGCTGTGGTCGGACGCGGTGATAAAACAGCAGCCGCTCAACACTTCCGTACCCGTTGCATTATTATTGATCGTATTTGCGCTTTTGTTTGCGTTGATAATATTCCTTGTCGCGGTGAAAACAGTCTGCCGCGAGAATAAATAGACTTTACCGATTTGAAAGGTCGTGATAGAAATGATATTCCCCGCGGATATTATTCATTATGAAGTGACCTCGCCGTGAGCTTTCTTGCGGTGGCGGCGGGAGGCGCTTTGGGAGCGGTCTGCCGATACGCGATA
>JAILFF010000218.1 GCA_024697705.1 Ruminococcus sp. | reverse complement strand
TCGATGTCGAACTGACCCTCTAAAACGGCGGCAGCCTTCTTCGCAAGCTCGGCAAGCAGATTGATACCGAGCGACATATTGAAGGTGAAGAATACGGGTATCACCTGCGCGGCTTTCTTGATCTTAGAGATCTGCTCCTCGCTGTAACCCGTGGTGGCGATGACTATCGGCACGGCGTTCGTCATGCAGTAGTCGAGCAGACCGTCCAGCGTGGAGGGGTGAGAAAAGTCGATGATGACATCGGGCTTTGCGGGCAGCTTGTCGGGAGCGTCAACTATCGGAAAATCCGCGTAGCTCTGTGTGATCTTGTCGATGCCCGCAGTAACGGTGCAGTCGCTGCGGTTTGCGATGATGTCGGCGATAACGCGCCCCATGTGTCCGCAGGCACCGCAGATAGCAATATTTGTCATGGCTTTTTACTTCCTTTCGTTTGTTAAATATTTCCGAAAATGCGGAACCTGCCGAAACAAGCTCCGCATTCGGAAATGATATTCTTATCTTACTTGATGCTACCGACAAGTCCGAACTTGTCAAGCTCCGCCTTGATCTTCGCCTTGTTCGCGTCAGAGGTGGAGCAGAGCGGCAGACGACATTCGCCCGCCTTGAAGCCCATGATGTTCAGCGCTTCCTTAACGGGGATCGGGTTTACGTCGCAGAAAAGAACGTTTGCCAGCGGCAGGGTCTTCATAGCGAGGTCTAACGCCTCAGTCCACTTGTTTTCGAGGCACAGCGCTGCGATCTGATGGGTCTCCTTCGGGATAACGTTCGACAGAACCGAGATTACGCCCTTGCCGCCCAGCGACATGATAGGTACGATCTGGTCGTCGTTGCCCGAGTAGATATCGAGGTTGTCGCCGCAGAGCTGACGAACCTTTGCTATCTGGCTGATGTTGCCCGAAGCTTCCTTGATAGCCACGATATTCTCGACCTTCGCAAGCTCGGCAGCCGTTTCGGGGAGAATGTTGCAGCCCGTTCTCGAAGGAACGTTGTAAAGGATTATCGGCAGATCAACGGCG
This sequence comes from Ruminococcus sp., assembly GCA_024697705.1. GTDB lineage: Bacteria > Bacillota > Clostridia > Oscillospirales > Ruminococcaceae > YE71. The sequence continues at coordinate 14,924 of JAILFF010000218.1, read as the reverse complement.
TTTGCGATAGCCGTAAAGTGCTTGATAAGTCCCTGCTGCGAAGCCTTGTTGTAGTAGGGGGTCACGCAGAGAAGTGCATCGGCGCCCAGCTCTTCGGCGTGCTTGGAAAGATTTACCGCGTACTCGGTGTGGTTCGAGCCCGTGCCCGCGATAACGGGAACGCGGTGAGCTGTTCTTTCGATGGCGTAGCGGATGCACTCAACGTGCTCCTCATCGGTCATACAGGCGCTTTCGCCCGTAGTACCGCAAATTATGATAGCGTCGGTGCCGTTGTCAATGTTGAAATCAATGAGCCTGCCCAGCTCGTCGTAATTGATCGAGCCGTCGGCGAACATCGGTGTGGCAATGGCAACGCCCGCGCCTGTAAAAATAGTCTTCTTCATATTATGATTCTCCTTTTTTGTGAAGAATAAAACGTTAACAGATCAATTGTGCGTCCCGCAGCCGCGTCATTTGACAAGCTCGTAGGACTGCATGATATAAGAGCTGCCGTCTTTGTCCCTTATCTTGAATATCGAATAGGTGACTTTTCTTCCCGGCACGTTGTAGACTCTCTTGCCCTTTTCGACCTTTGATTCGTCTCTTATCCAGCCTTTTGATTTCACGCTGCTGAGCGCCGTATCGAAGTCGTTCATCTGAGAGCCGCAGTCGAACTTTACAAGAACGCCGCCTTTAAATTCCAGCGTGAAGAAAAAGCGCTTTTCGCCGTCAACGACATAGTTCATGGTCTGCTCTTCGTCCTTGTCGGAGCCGTAGGTCACCATGTAATCCTCGTTATATGTCAAGCCCTTCAGCACTTCTTTCTTTTCGGCGCCCAGAAAACTGAGTGCGTTTTCGCTGAAAAAGATGTTGGTCTTGTCAATAAAGCTTTCAAGCTCGGCAGGATCATCCTCGCTGATCGGCGGAACGTCTACGGCGGTAACGGTAAACGTTGTGGTCGTGGTCTTCTTGGTCTTTTTTGTGGTTTTGGTCGTCTTGCCTGCCTTCGTGGTCTTAGCCGTCGTTTCGGCGGACTTCTTTTCGGTAGTCTTGGCGGCAGAGGATTTATTCGTCTTTTTTGTCGCGGCGGTCGTAGTCTCGGCGACGGTCGTCTGCTCTGTCTGTGCCTCTGTTTCAGCCGGTTCGGGAGCAGTTTCTCCCTTTGAACACGACGACAAAAAAGCTGCCAGCGCTGCCGCCGCTACGAACGGCAGCGCAGTCTTAATCAGCCTATTCTTCATCAGTCCGAATTATCGGTCAAAGTAGCCCTTTGCGGCGAGAAGCTCGGCAAGCAGAACGGCACCGCCGGCAGCGCCTCTCAGAGTGTTGTGGGAGAGGCAGGCGAACTTGTAATCATACTGGGTATCCTCGCGCAGACGACCGATGGATACAGCCATACCGCCTTCAAGGTCGCGGTCGAGCTTAGCCTGCGGACGGTTTTCCTCCTCGAAATAATTGAGGAACTGCTTGGGTGCGGAGGGAAGTCCCAGCTCCTGCGGAACGCCCTTGAAATTCTTCCATGCTTCGAGTATCTGCTCCTTGGTGGGCTTCTTCTCAAAGCTTGCGAATACTGCTGCGGTGTGACCGTCGGAAACGGGAACTCTGAAGCACTGAGCGGTGATGGAAGGCGAGGTGGCGGGAACGATCTCGTCGCCTACGATCTTGCCCCAGATCTTGAGGGGCTCCTGCTCGCTCTTTTCCTCTTCGCCGCCGATGAAGGGGATAACGTTGTCGATTATCTCGGGCATGGTCTCAAAGGTCTTGCCCGCGCCGCTTATCGCCTGATAGGTGCAGGTGAGAGCCTTCGTTACCTTGAATTCGTCCATAAGGGGAGCGAGAGCGGGAACGTAGCTCTGGAGCGAGCAGTTCGACTTAACGGCGATAAATCCGCGCTTGGTGCCGAGACGCTTTCTCTGAGCGGCGATGATTTCGATGTGCTCGGGGTTGATCTCGGGGATCACCATCGGAACGTCGGGAGTATGTCTGTGAGCCGAGTTGTTCGATACAACGGGCACCTCGTGCTTGGCATACTTTTCTTCGAGAGCCTTGATCTCGTCCTTCTTCATATTAACTGCGCAGAAAACGAAGTCTACCATTTCTGCGATCTTGTCGATGTCGTTTTCGGCGTCGAGAACTACGAGCTCGCCGATCTTTTCGGTGAGGGGAGTCTTCATCGCCCACTTATTGCCGATAGCGTCCTTAAGCTTTTTGCCTGCGGAGCGGGCGGAAGCGGCAACGCATACCACATTGAACCAGGGGTGCTCGGCTAAAAGGGTCGTAAATCTCTGACCCACCATACCCGTTGCGCCGATGATACCTACATTGAACTTTTTCATCATAAATTCCTCCTTGCGCGATCGGCACACGGACAATTATTAACACAGTATGTCGAAAGCGGAAAATTTTCCCGAACAATAAAAAAACCGGTTGAAAAGCCGGTCATCATGCAATATAATAAGAATGTTGACATTTTGGTTTAATGCCGATAGCACTCCATCACAAAGCATGATGACAACCGCAGACCTGTTCGGCAAGCGGTCAGCGGCGGCACCCCGAGTGCCGGGCTTCGGCGGTATCGCCTTTCTCTCGCAGGCTGCACGTCCGGGAAACGCACAGTAGCGCCTGTGAGGTACTGATCTTTACCGCGCCTCTATCTGTTCCCTTTCATAATAACAGATTTTTTCGCGCTTGTCAATAGGATTGCCAAAAAAATTATTTCCAAATTGTAAAATATACACCAACAAATAAATAGTTAATAGTGAATAACAAAAAATAGTTAATAGTGTATAGTTAATAGTGAATAGTTAAGGAGCGCCTTGCGGCGCGTTATTGCGGACGCTGCGCTCCGCGTTCTGTTCTACCGATCGGCGGTGATAGCCATCAGTGCGGGGCGAAGTCTCCGCATAATATCGTGAGCGAAGCGAACACTTGCACGAACGCAGTTCGTGCCAACTATTCACTATTTTGCAGGAGATGAAAATAATGCTTGACATAAACAACATGAAACGCTCGGACTTTTTTTACGACCTTCCGCAGGAGCTTATCGCGCAGACGCCTATCGAGCCGCGCAATGCGTCGCGTATGCTTGTGGTAGACCGAAAGTCGGGCGAGGTGGAACACCGCCATTTCTACAATCTATGCGATTACCTCCGCGAGGGTGACTTGCTCGTGCTGAACGACTCCCGCGTGCTGCCGGCGCGTATCTACGGCGAACGCGAGGACACGCACAGCTTTATCGAATTCCTGCTGCTCGAACAGCGCGGCACCGACGAATGGGAGATACTCTGCCGCCCGGGTAAGAAAGCCAAGGTCGGCACACGGTTCGTTTTCGGCGGGGGAAAGCTCCGCGCCGAGATAACAGATGTTCTCGAAGACGGCAACCGCGTGGCGCGTTTTTCCTACGACGAGGGCAATATTTACAGCGTGCTTGACGAGATAGGTCAGATGCCGCTGCCGCCCTACATAACCGAAAAGCTCGAAGACAAGGAGCGCTATCAGACCGTGTATTCTCACGAGATAGGCTCCTCGGCAGCGCCCACCGCGGGGCTGCACTTCACAAAGGAAATGCTCGCCGACATCGAGAGCCGCGGCGTTAATATAGCATATGTTACGCTTCATGTGGGCTTGGGTACGTTCCGCCCCGTCAAGGAGGACCGCGTTCTCGACCACAAAATGCACAGCGAGCATTACGAGATACCCGAGCGCACCGCGCAGCTTATCGCCGAAACAAAGGCGAAGGGCGGGCGCGTGATAGCCGTCGGGACGACCTCCTGCCGCACGCTCGAAGCCGCCGCCGCTCTGCACGGGAGCGTCATTCCCTGCGAGGGGCGCACCGAGATATTCATCTACCCCGGCTTTGAGTTCAAGGTGCTCGACGGGCTTATCACGAATTTCCACCTGCCCGAAAGCACGCTTATCATGCTTGTATCGGCTTTTCTCGGCTACGACAAGACCATGAGCGCTTACCGAACGGCAGTCGCGGAAAAATACCGCTTTTTCTCCTTCGGAGACTCGATGTTCATAAAACCGTAATATCGCAGAATTCAGCCGTTTCCTCGCCGGAGACGGCTTTTACGGCGCTCTTCAGCATCAACAAAATTAATTCATAAATAATACTTGATTTAATTTTGGCTTTGTGATATAATAACTGTATATTTGTGCTTCGCGGCAGGCGGGGCGTTGTAAATTTAAATAACGTTTGCTATATATTATCTGGGAGGTTTTTTTATGTGCGGTATAGTAGGTTTCACCGGTATGAAACAGGCGGCTCCTATCCTTCTTGACGGGCTTGCAAAGCTTGAATACAGAGGCTACGACTCTGCGGGTCTTGCAGTCCGTGACGGCGAAAAGGAAACGGAGATCATCAAGGAAAAAGGCAAGCTGCGCGTGCTTGCGGAAATGACCGACGGCGGCAAAGCCGTCAAGGGCTGCTGCGGTATCGGACACACCCGCTGGGCTACTCACGGAGAGCCCTCTGCGCTGAATGCTCACCCCCACGCTTCCGACGATGAAAATGTCATCGCCGTTCATAACGGTATCATCGAGAATTATCAGGAGCTTCGCGAAAAGCTTGTGAAAAAAGGCTATTCCTTCAAGTCACAGACCGATACGGAGGTAGCGGTCAAGCTCATCGACTACTATTATAAGAAGTACGGCGAGGGTCCCGTTGACTCCATCGTCCGCGCTATGCTGCGTATCCGCGGTTCCTATGCGCTCTGCGTTATGTTCAAGGACTTCCCCGAAGAGATATACACCGCCCGTAAGGACAGCCCGATGATAATCGGCATCACCGACGGCGAAACATATGTTGCTTCCGATGTTCCCGCTATCCTTAAATATACAAGAAACGTTTACTACATCGGCAATAACGAGATAGCAAGGCTCGAAAAGGGCAAGGCTACCTTCTACAATATAGATCAGGAAGAGATCGAAAAGCCCGTTACCGAGATCAAGTGGGACGCCGAGTCCGCAGAAAAGGGCGGCTACGAGCATTTCATGCTCAAAGAGATCCACGAGCAGCCGAAGGTCATTCACGACACCATCAATTCCGTTGTCAAGGACGGCGTTATCAGCTTTGAGGGCGTAGGTCTTTCCGACGAGGATATGCGCGGTATCGAGCAGATCTATATCGTTGCCTGCGGTTCGGCTTATCATGTCGGCATGGCGGCGCAGTACGTTATCGAGCAGCTGACCAGCCTTTCGGTGCGCGTCGAGCTGGCAAGCGAGTTCCGTTACAGAAAGATGAAGCTTAAGCAGAACAGCCTTGTTATAATCATCAGCCAGTCGGGAGAGACCGCCGACAGCCTCGCGGCGCTGCGCTCCTCGAAGGAGCAGGGCGTTAAGACTCTCGGCATCGTGAACGTGGTAGGTTCTTCCATTGCGAGAGAGGCTGACAACGTGTTCTATACGCTTGCGGGTCCCGAGATTTCGGTTGCGACTACAAAGGCTTACAGCACTCAGCTCGTTGCGGGCTATCTGCTGGCGCTCCAGTTCGCAAAGGCTCGCGGTGAGATAACCGACGAAAGATACGCCGAGCTTATCGCGGAGATCAATACCATTCCCGACAAGATAAGCCGTATCCTCGAAGACAAGGAGCGCATACAGTGGTTCTCGACCAAGCTTACGGGCATCAAGGACGCTTTCTTCATCGGTCGCGGCATCGACTATGCTATCAGCATGGAGGGCAGCCTTAAGATGAAGGAGATAAGCTATATCCATTCGGAGGCATACGCCGCGGGTGAGCTTAAGCACGGTCCCATCAGTCTTATCGAGAACGGCACCGTGGTGATAAGTGTTGTCACTCAGCCCGATCTGTACGAAAAAACGGTCAGCAATATGGTCGAGGTAAAGAGCCGCGGCGCTCATGTTATGGGACTTACCACCTACGGCAATTACGCTATGGAAGACACGGCAGATTTCACCGTATATATCCCGAAGATCGATCCGCTGTTCGCAGGCAGCCTTTCCGTTATCCCGCTCCAGCTGATGGGTTATTATGTATCGGTCGGCAAGGGCTTTGACGTTGACAAGCCGAGAAACCTTGCCAAGTCGGTGACGGTGGAATAATGACTTACTCTGCCTGCATATTCGATTTCGACCTGACTCTCGCCGATTCGTCGGTGGGCATACTGATATGCTTCAAGCACACGCTTAAGAAGTTCGGCTATGCCGTTCCCGACGACAAGACCATTTACGACACGATAGGTATGCCGCTTATCGACGCTTTCGACGTGCTGACGGGTATTCCAAATAATCCGCAGAAGCGCGATATGCGCGATGAGTATATACTCAAAGCCAACGACGAAATGGTGAAAAATACCTTTTTCTACGACGGCGTTATCGAGGGCTTGAAGGCTCTGCGGGAGCGCGGCGTAAAGGTGGGCGTCTGCTCGTCGAAAATGCGCTTTCGCATCGTGGAGAGCTTCGAGAAAAAGGCGGGCTGTATGCCTGTCGATGTGCTGATAGGTCTTGACGATGCGGACACGCCGAAGCCCGACCCTTCGGGGCTGCTCAAATGCATAAGTCAGCTCGGGGTGGATAAGCGCGATGTGCTTTACGTCGGCGACAATCATATCGACGCCGAGACCGCCATGAACGCGGGCGTTGATTTCGCCGCCGTGCTGACAGGCTCGACCACGCGGGAGGAGTTTGAAACGTTCCCTCACGCGGCAATATGCACGGAGCTGGCGGGTCTGCTTGAAGATATTAAGCCAAAGTAAATTGATATTCAACATTGTATTAACAACTATTGCTATCGGCGCACGGAAATGATATAATTATAATACACGACATTGATATCCGCAGCCGAGTTCGGGACGACCGTCTTACATTTAATTTCATATTCTTTTATTTGATTCTCGCAGACGGTCATTTTACTTTCGCGGCACAGTTAAATATATTAGAGTGCCGAAGTGGATTTTATTGCGATATACCGTTGTTTCTCACTCCGTCACTAAATTGTCCGAGTGAACGGCATAAAATGTCTGAGTGGCTGAAATTCCACTCCGATATTCACGCGACTGAGTGAAAACCAAACGTAATCACAGTGTTTTATCCACTCCGACACTCTAAGAATTGTACTTGGGGAAGAGTGCCGAAGTTGTGGAATAACTATTTTGACCTATGTTGTTTCATATTTTCCGTGTGCTCCGAATCCGCAAAAATGTCGTTTACCGTATATGATAAGAATAACGAAAGGCAGGCGCTTTGAATGCTCAGATCAATGACGGGCTTCGGCAGGGAAAGGCTCGCGTTCGACGAGCGGGAGATACTTGTCGAGATACGCTCGGTCAATCACCGCTTTTATGAATTTACGGCGCGTACCCCCCGCGCTTACGGCTACCTTGACGAAAAGCTGAAATCGCTTCTTAACGGCGGCACCGATAATTTACGTGCCATATCCCGCGGAAAGGTCGAGGTCAGCGTTTACATTTATAATAAAGAGGGCGTCAATGCCGATATCACCGTAAACCGCGAGCTGGCGCACGGGTATCTTGACGCGCTGAGAGCCGCAGCACCCGAGCTCGGAGTTGAGGACGATATTAAGCTTTCGGACGTAATGCGGCTGCCCGATCTCTTTACCGTCGTAAAAACGCAGGAAAACGAAGAACAGGTCTGGGAGCAGGTAAGGCAGACCGCCGAAAAAGCTCTCGGGTACTTCGTTGAGATGCGCGAGGTCGAGGGCGAAAAAATGCACGCTGATATTTCCTCGCGGCTCAAAACTATCGAGGAAAAGGTGCGCTTTGTCGAGGAACGCTCACCCTCTGTGACGGAAGTCTACCGCGAAAAGCTCGCGGCGAAGATAGCGGAAGTCGTGGGAGACAGGAACATCGACGACGCGAGGATACTCACCGAAGCGGCTATCTTCTCGGAAAAGACCGCCGTTGACGAGGAGACCGTCCGCCTGCACAGCCACATCGCGCAGTTCAGGCAGCTTATCGAAAGCGACGAGCCCGTCGGCAGAAAGCTCGATTTCCTCGTGCAGGAGATGAACCGCGAGGTGAACACCACGGGCTCGAAATGCAGCGACCTTGATATAACAAGGGTTGTTGTTGACATGAAGAGCGAGATCGAGAAGATTCGCGAACAGATCCAGAACATCGAATAAGGAGTGAGCGTTATGCGGCTGCTTAATATCGGCTACGGCAACTTAGTTTCTGCCGAACGGCTCATTTCGATAGTAACGCCCGGCTCCGCGCCCGTCAAGCGCCTCGTTCAGGAGGCTCGCGACAGGGGAACGCTTATCGATGCTTCCTGCGGCAGGCGTACAAAATCGGTGCTTATTATGGACAGCGACCATGTGGTGCTTTCGGCGGTATCGGCGGTGAGCCTTGCCGGCAGGATAGGCATGGACGTAAGGTCGCTCGACGACGATCAGGGCGATTCCAATGATAACGAGGAGGGTGAGGAATGATGGGTAACGAAGCAAAAGCCAAGCTGTTTGTGATCTCCGCGCCTTCGGGCTGTGGTAAGGGTACGCTCTTGAATGAGCTGTCAAAGAGGTTCGATTATTATTATTCGATCTCCTGCACTACCCGTAAGCCGCGTGAGGGCGAAAAGGACGGCGTACACTATTTCTTCATGACGAGAAAGGATTTCGACAAGCTCGCCGATGAGGACGGTTTTCTTGAACACGCAGAATTCAGCGGCAACTGCTACGGTACTCCGCGCAAGCCCGTTGAGGATAATATTGCGGCAGGAAGAGACGTTCTGCTTGAGATCGAGCCGCAGGGCGCTTTTCAGGTAAAAGCAAAACGCCCCGACGCGGTGATGCTGTTCATTCTGCCGCCCGGTGTTGATTCAATAGCCAGGCGGCTGCGCAGAAGGGCGCTTGAATCGGGCGAGACCGAGCAGCAGATACAGGAGCGGCTGAAAACCGTCGTTCCCGATGTAAGAAGGGCTTACGAGTACGATTATGTAATGGTAAACGGCGACCTTGACAAGGCAGTCGAGGACCTTGTGAAGATATTTACGCTGGCAAAGGAAGGCGGCGCGGGGCTTGAAGAATTCTCCGCGGCGAATATGAAAGAAACAATAGATGAGGTGCTTAAAGATGCTTAGACCCGCAGCAATACAGATCTTAAAGAATAACGAAAGCTATTATTCTCTTGTTGTAGCAGTTGCAAAACGTGCAAGGCAGATAACCGAGGAGGCTGCCGAGAACAAGACAGTGCTTAACGAACGTCCTGTCAAGAAGGCGGTCGATGAATTCGCTTCGGGAGAATACAAGCTTATCGAAAGCCCCGAGCTGAGGGGTTAAGCCCGCAATGTTGCTTGCCGGAGTAGCGGTGAGCGGCGCTTCGGTCAGCTTTGACAAGGAGTATTCCTATTCCGTTCCCGAAGGATCGGCGGATTTGGCAAAGGTAGGCTCGCGGGTGTTCGTGCCCTTCGGAAGGGGCGGCAGGCGCGACGTCGGGCTGATACTCTCGCTTACGGAGGGCGAAGCGGACGCGGGTACCAAGCCGATACTTTCGGTGATAGATACCGAGCCGCTTATCGGAGAGGAAATGCTCGGGCTGATACGGTGGCTCAAAAAGACGACCTTCTGCACCTATTTTGACGCTTACCGAAGCATGGTGCCGGGCGGATATTCGGTGAAAGCGGCGGTGCATTACCGTCCCGCGGGCATCGACCCCGCCGAGTGCGGTCTGACCGACGAGGAGACCGAGGTCTACGTCAAGCTGCTGAAAGCCGAAAAGCAGAAGGAGATAGACGCTCTGCTGATACCTTCGGACAGTGCTTCGGCGGCGGAGAAAAAGCGCATCAGGGCGCTTGCCGCGTCGCTTTGCGATAAGGGAGCCGTCGAGGAAGAAGCGGTCTTTACAAGGGCGGTCGGCGACGCAAGCGAGCAGAATGTCACGTTTACGCAGGAGTTCCGCTCGGCTGAAAACGCGGAGCTTCGCGAAAAGCTGAGTGCCAAGCAGAAGACAGTCGTGTCGCTGCTTGAAGAGCATACCGCCGCTTCGGTGGGCGAGCTTTGCTACATGGCGGGCTGCACGAGGGCGGTGGTCAAGCGGCTCGAAGAAAAGGGCGTTGTGAAGATATACAGCGTCGAGGTCATGCGAAAGGCTACCGAAGACGCCGACGAAAGGCGCGACCCCGCTTCTATCGAGCTGAACGATGAGCAGACCGCGGCTTACGACGGTATCATGTCGCTCATAAACGCGGGAAAGCCCGCGGGCGCTCTGCTGTACGGAGTTACCGGCAGCGGCAAGACGGCGGTGTTCTTCCGTGTGATCGACTCGGTGCTTAAAATGGGTAAGACAGCGCTCATGTTGGTGCCGGAAATTTCGCTCACGCCGCAGATGGTGAAGCGATTCAAGCTCTGCTTCGGCGACGGGATAGCGCTGCTTCATTCGTCGCTTTCGCTGGGTCAGCGGGCAGACGAGTTCAAGCGCATACGTTCGGGAGAAGCGAAGATCGTCATCGGCACAAGGAGCGCCGTGTTCGCGCCGCTTGAAAATATCGGCGTGATAATCTTAGACGAAGAGGGCGAACGCACCTACAAGTCGGATATGTCGCCGCGCTACCACGCGAGGGACGTTGCCGTACAGCGGTGCGGGTATCACAACTGCCTTATGCTTTTGGCTTCGGCTACGCCCTCGATCGAGAGCTTTTATTATGCTAAAGAGGTCGGCAGATTTTCGCTTTTCGAGATGAAACAGCGCTACGCAAACGCCACTCTGCCCACGGTCGAGATACTCGATATGCAGACCGAGGAACACGCGGGGGCAAACAGCCTTTTCAGCGTAAAGCTCGCGAACGCGGTTGCCGAAACGCTTTCACGCGGCGAGCAGGCTATTCTTCTGCTGAACAGGCGCGGATTTACGACATATATGTCCTGCATGGGCTGCCGTCAGCCGCTTGCCTGCCCGAATTGCAGCCTGCCGCTTACCTATCATAAGAGAAATGACAGGCTGATGTGCCATTACTGCGGTTACAGCATATCTGTCCCGGAAAAATGCCCGCACTGCGGCGACACGCATTTGCGGCAGAGCGGCGCGGGAACGCAGCGCATCGAGGATGAGCTGTCGAAGCTTTTCCCCGAGGCAAGGCTTCTGCGAATGGACGCCGACACGACCTTCACCCGCGGCGCGTATGAAGAGAGCTTCACGGCTTTCGAGCGCGGCGAGTACGATATCATGCTCGGTACGCAGATGATAGCGAAGGGCTTGAATTTCCCGAATGTCACGCTTGTCGGGATAATCTCGATAGACAAGGCGCTTTTCACGGGGGATTTCCGCAGCTATGAACGGACGTTCTCGCTGATAACGCAGGTCGCGGGGCGCTCGGGGCGCGGCGACAAGCCCGGAAGGGCTTTTATACAGACATACGTTCCTGATCATTATGTGATAAATCTTGCGGCGGAGCAGAATTACGACGAGTTTTTCGTGCAGGAATCGGCGCTCAGAAAGGCGCTGCTTTACCCGCCGTACTGCGATATATGCGCGGTGAGCTTTTCCTCTGTTATGGAAAGCCGCGTGATCGAAGGCTCGGGATTTTTCTTAGAGCTGTTAAAGGAATACATTTCAGCCAAAAATATAAAGATACCGCTGAGGGTTCTGGGACCCTCGCCGTGTACGCTCGGCAGGATAAACAACCGCTACCGCTATCGGCTGATAATAAAATGCAGGGTATCGCAGCAGTTCAGGGATATGATAACCTGCTGTTTGGGCGGGTTCTTTGCCGAAAGGAAGTTTTCGGAGGTAAGGATAACCGCAGACATAAACGGCGATATAAGCCTGTAAATCGTATATAAATAATTGTAAACCGAAAGGAAAGCTGAAAAATGGCGCTCAGAACCATTACTAAGGAAGGCGACCCTATTTTAAGAAAGGTCTGCCGCCCCGTTACCGAATTTAACGAAAGATTATGGACAGTTCTTGACGACATGGCGGAGACCATGCACCACGCCGACGGAGTAGGGCTTGCGGGACCGCAGGTCAGCTATCTGCGCCGTGTGGTCGTTATCGACGTGGGCGAGGGCGTTATCGAAATGATAAACCCCGAGATCGTCGAGGTATCGAAGGAAACGCAGTATTGCCGCGAGGGCTGCCTTTCCGTGCCGGGCAAGTGGGGCATGACGACCCGCCCATTAAAGATCAAGGCGAAGGCTCAGGACAGAAACGGCAACTGGTTCGAGGTCGAGGGTGAGCAGCTTTTAGCACAGGCGATCTGCCACGAGCTGGAGCACCTTGACGGAAAGCTGTTCATTGATATAGTCGAGGAATGGCTCAAACCCGAGGATTTAGAGGAGCAGGACGACAGGAAATGAAGATTGTTTTCATGGGAACGCCCGATTTCGCCGAAAAAGCGCTTGAAAAGCTCTACGACGGCGCGGCGTTTGAAAGCCCCGTCGAGGTGGCGGCGGTGTTCACTCAGCCCGACAAGCCCCGCGGCAGGGGACACAAGCTCGTTCCCACGCCCGTAAAGGTGATTGCCGAAAAGCACGGAACGCCCGTCTATCAGCCGCAGAGCTTAAAAAAGGACGCCGAGGAATATATCGCGGCGCTTAAAGAGATAGCGCCCGACGTGATAATCGTCGCGGCTTACGGCAAGATCCTGCCGAAAGAGGTGCTCGATCTGCCGAAGTACGGCTGCATAAATATTCACGGCTCGCTTCTGCCGAAATATCGGGGAGCAGCTCCTATTCAGCGTGCGATCCTTGACGGCGAAAAAGAGACGGGCATCACCATCATGCAGATGGCTGAGGGGCTTGACACGGGCGATATGCTGCTGAAAAAAGCCGTGACGATAGGCGAAAACGAGACCTCCGCCGAGCTTTTCGACAGGCTTGCGGCTCTCGGCGCTGATATGCTGCCCGAGGTTCTTGCAAAGCTTGAAAAGGGAGAGCTTACTCCCGAGAGACAGGACGACTCGCTTTCGAGCTATGCCGCTATGATAACAAAAGAAATGTGTCCCATCGACTTTACTCAGTCGGCGGAGAAGATACATCATCAGATCTGCGGGCTTTCGGATTCGCCCTGCGCTACCTGTATGCTCGGGGAAAACCGCATCAAGGTCTATCATTCGGAAATTATTTCCAAAGACAAGCCCTCGGCGCAGCCCGGCGAGTTCGTCGGCAAAAAGAAATTCGACGTTGCCTGCTCGGACGGTATCATCAGATTCACCGAGATCCAGGCGGAGGGCGGCAAGCGCATGGACGCGGCTGCCTATCTTAACGGAAAGCCCGTCGCGGCGGGAACGGTGCTGAAATAATGGCGGAAAAAGAGATAAGAACCGAAAATCCGCGCAAAACGGCGGTTAAGCTGCTCTGCCGCGTCGAGGAGGGGAACGCTTATTCTAACCTTGTCCTCGACGAGCATTTCAAGCGCAGCCGAATGGACGCGAGAGACACCGCTTTCTGCACCGCGCTGTTTTACGGCACGCTCGAACGGCGGCTGACATTTGACGAGATAATAAAGCGGTACATCACGCGCCCCGGCGACAAGCTCTCGCTCGAAGTGCGGAACATTATCCGCACCGCGATGTATCAGCTGTTATATATGGACAGCGTGCCCGATTCGGCGGCTGTCAACGAGGCGGTGAAGCTTGCCTCAAAGAACCGCAATCCCACGGTGAAGGGCTTTGTGAACGGCGTTCTGCGGGCATTTATCCGCGATGAAAAGCGCCTTCCCGAAGGCAAGGGTACTGCGGAGGAGCTTTCGGTAAAGTATTCCTGCCCGCTGCCGCTTGTCAATAAATGGCTCACGGAGCTTGGGGCTGAGAAGACCGCGCAGCTGCTTGCCGATTCCTTGGGACGCGCTCCCGTGACGATTCGGACGAACACGACCCGCGTCACCCCCGACGAGCTTGCCGAAAAGCTCTCGGCTGAGGGGCTGACCGTCCGCAGGAACAAATATGTCGGCGAGGCGCTTGAAATATCGGGTGCCGCTCCCGAAAAGACCGCCGCCTACGCGGAGGGGCTTTTCCACGTTCAGGACGTTTCGTGTATGCTTTGCTGCAAGGCGCTCGGCGCTGAACCGGGAATGACGGTGCTTGATATGTGCGCGGCTCCCGGCGGCAAGACTTTTACCATCGCCGAAATGATGGAAAACTGCGGCAAAGTGCTGGCTTTCGACCTTCACAAGAAACGCGAGGGGCTTATTGCTTCGGGTGCGGAGCGGCTCGGGTTGACGATCATTTCCGCCGACGAGAACGACGCGAAGACCTTCCGTGACGATCTTCCCGCGGCTGACAGGGTGCTTTGCGATGTGCCTTGCTCGGGGCTGGGCGTTATCCGCCGCAAGCCCGAGATCAAGTACAAGGACTTGACGGAGTTTGAGCGGCTGCCGCAGATACAGTGCGAAATACTGGACACTTCCTCGCGGTATGTAAAGCCGGGCGGAGTGCTCATATACTCTACCTGCACGGTATCCGACGCGGAGAACGGCGGCGTAGTGCGGAAATTCCTTGAAGCTCACCCCGAGTTCGAGACCGCGGCTTTCGGCGAGGGCTTCGGCAGGTTCGGCGGCGAGACCGCGCTAACCGTGCTGCCGGAGTATTTCGGCTCGGACGGCTTTTTCATTGCAAAGCTCGTCCGCAAAGACTGAGAGGTACAAAATGCTTGACAAACAGCTAAAAAAGCTCGAAAGAAAGTATGGCAGATTCGCGATAAAAAAGCTTATGCTATACATCGTCGCGGGAATGTTAATGCTTTACGTCGGCGAAATAGTGGCGGAAAGCCTGCCGAACGTTCAGGGCTCGATCTTCTCGTTTCTGTATTTCGACCGCGAACTGATCTTACACGGTCAGGTGTGGCGGCTGATCTCGTTTATTTTCATTCCTCCGAACGTCAGACCGCTGTTTGTGATCTTCGAGCTTTATTTCTGCTGGCTCTTCGGCAACAGCCTTGAAGAACACTGGGGCAGCTTCCGCTTCAATGTATACTATTTACTGGGAACGCTCGGGGCGATCATCTCGGGTTTCATAACGGGCGGCGCGTC
>JAILFF010000200.1 GCA_024697705.1 Ruminococcus sp. | reverse complement strand
CCTCGTTATCTTCCGTCGTGCCGAGTGCCGTATCAAAGGTGTCGAAGGCATAATGCTTAAAGCCGCATTTCTCCTGTACTCTCAGCGACTGATTATTTCTGAGAAAGTGCCCGCAGAATATCACGTCAAGCCCTTCCTTGTCGAAGAGGAAGCGCATCACTTCTTTGACGGCTTCGGGCATCAGCCCCTTTCCCCAATGCTTCTTGCTGAGAGCATAGCCTATCTCGCGGCATTTTTTATCATCAAATTCGGGGAAATGAGCTTCGTTGTATTTTTCGATACCGACCGAGCCTATCACCTTGCCCCGATATTCAAGAGCAAATGTTTTCTTATGGCTGATGAACATATCGAGTATCGTCTGAGATTCTTCCTTGCTTTCGTGAGGCTTCCAGCCCGCCATCTGACCGACTCCGTCCACCGAGGCATAGGCATAAAAGTCGTCAAGGTCGGACTGCCGCCACGGACGGAGCAGCAAACGCTCCGTTTTCAGTGTCACGTTACTTATATCTATTTCGGGATTCATAATGCTGCACTCCTGTCAAATCTTGATTTTCTTTATTATACTATGTATCCCGCGCTTTGTCAAGACGTTTCGCCAATGCATATAAAAAACGGCTGTACGAACAATATCCGTACAGCCGCACTGTTTATTTATTCATCGTCCGTGCTGTCCGCACCGAGAGTCGGTGAGCCGCAGCACTTCTTGTACTTCTTGCCGCTTCCGCAGGGACAGGGATCGTTCGGACCGATCTTCTTGCCTCTCGTTCTTGCCGTGAAGCCTCTGTTGCTCATCGACGGCTTGAGTACCTGCTGACGCTTCGGTACCTGCTGACGTACCTGAATCGTGAACAGCATACGCACGGTGTCCTCACGAATGGAGTCTACCATCGCGTCGAACATCTCGAAGCCCTCCATACGGTACTCTACAACGGGGTTCTTCTGACCGTAGGAACGTAAGCCTATACCGCGCTTTAACTGCTCCATGTCGTCGATGTGAGCCATCCACTTTTCGTCAACGACCTTAAGCAGAACAACGCGCTCTACCTCGCGGAGCTGCTCCTTGCCGAGCTCCTGCTCGCGCTTGTCGTAGATCTTGTCGGCTCTTTCCTGGAGCTGCTTGATGATATCCTGCTTGCTTACCTCTTCGAGCTCGTCGGGCGTGTAGTTGAAGTCGCTGTCCGCCGTGATAAGTCCCATGAGGTAGTCCTTAAGACCCGCAAGGTTCCAGTCGTCGTGTATCTCATCGTCAAGCAGATACTGGTTGACGCTGTTCTCGATGAACTGGTTTATCATGTTGATGATGCTCTCGTGGATATCGTCGCCGTTAAGCACCTGCTGGCGCTGACCGTAGATGATCTCACGCTGAGTGTTCATAACGTCGTCGTAGTTCAGAACGTTCTTTCTGATGTTGAAGTTTCTGCCTTCGAGCTTCTTCTGCGAGGACTCGATGATGTTGGTCAGCAGCTTCGACTGGATAGGCATATCCTCGTCTACCTTAAGGCTGTCCATCATCTGAGTTACCTTGTCGCCGCCGAACAGTCTCATAAGATCGTCTTCGAGCGACAGGAAGAACTGGCTCTCGCCGGGGTCGCCCTGACGTCCCGAACGACCGCGCAGCTGGTTGTCGATACGTCTTGATTCGTGACGCTCGGTACCGATTATGTAAAGACCGCCTGCCTCGCGCACCTTTTCAGCCTTTTCGGCTACCTCCGCGTCGTACTTAGCCTTTGCCGCCTTGTACTTCTCGCGGGCGGCGAGGATCTCTTCGTCGTCGGTCTCGGCATAGCCTATCGCGTCAACGATGATGTTCTCGGGTATATCAGCCTTGCGGAGCTCTTCTGTCGCAAGGAATTCGGCGTTACCGCCGAGCAGGATATCGGTACCGCGACCCGCCATGTTGGTGGCGATGGTTACGGTGCCGAACTTACCTGCCTGAGCTACTATCTTAGCTTCCTTCTCGTGATACTTGGCGTTCAGTACCTGATGCTTAACGCCCTTGTTCTTCAGGAGCTTGGAAAGGTACTCGGACTTTTCTACCGAAACGGTACCCACAAGCACGGGCTGACCCTTCTTGTTGCACTCGATGATCTGCTCGATAACGGCGTCGTACTTAGCCTTTTCGGTCTTGTAGATAACATCCTGATGATCGATGCGGATAACGGGCTTGTTCGTGGGTATCTCGATAACGTCGAGCTTGTATATCTCGCGGAACTCGTCCTCTTCGGTGAGCGCCGTACCCGTCATACCCGACAGCTTCGAGTAAAGACGGAAGTAGTTCTGGAAAGTAATGGTAGCGATAGTCTTGGACTCGCGGGCTACCTTTACGCCTTCCTTAGCCTCGATAGCCTGATGCAGACCGTCGTTGTAACGTCTGCCGACCATGATACGGCCCGTGAATTCGTCAACGATCATTACCTCGCCGTCGGGGGTAACAACGTAGTCGGTATCGCGGCGCATGGTACCGTTAGCCTTGATAGCCTGATTGATATGGTGCAGCAGAGTCAGGTTCTCGGAATCCATGAGGTTGATGACGTTGAACGCCTTTTCAGCCTTCTTAACGCCCGATTTGGTGAGCGTAGCGGTACGAGCCTTTTCGTCGATGATGTAGTCGCCGTCGAGAAGGTCGTTATCAGCCTTGTCGTCGAGCTCTACAACGGTGATAGGCTTAAGGGTCTTGGCGAAGCGGTCGGCGAGCTGATAAAGCTCGGTGGATTCCTCGCCCTGTCCCGAAATGATAAGCGGAGTACGCGCTTCGTCAATAAGGATAGAGTCGACCTCATCGACGATAGCAAAGGAATGTTCGCGCTGGACCTTGTCCTTCTTGTAAATTACCATGTTGTCACGCAGGTAATCGAAGCCGAACTCGTTGTTCGTACCGTATGTGATATCGGAATTATAAGCGATGCGCTTGGCTTCCTTATCCATATTCTGCAAAACGCAGCCGATGGTAAGACCCAGGAAGCGGAAAACCTTGCCCATTTCCTCCGACTGGAACTTGGCGAGGTAGTCGTTTACGGTAACGACATGAACGCCCTTTCCGTCAAGGGAGTTGGCGTAAGCGGCGAGGCAGGCAACGAGAGTCTTACCTTCACCGGTCTTCATTTCGGCGATACGTCCCTGATGGAGCACGATAGCGCCGATTATCTGCACGGGGTAAGCCTTTTTGCCGAGAACTCGCCATGCACCCTCGCGGCAGACGGCGAGAGCATCGGGGAGGGTATCGTCGAGAGTAGCGGTACCGTCGGCGATCTGTTCCTTAAAAAATTTAGTCTGGTCGCGCAGTTCCTTATCGGACATTGCGGCGTATTTTTCCTCAAGATCGAGAACCTTTTTCTTAATAGGCTCGATACGTTTAAGCTCTTTCTTGGAATAATTTCCGAAAAGCGCATTCATTAATCCCATTTCAGCAATTCACCTCATCAATATAATACAGGGTATAAAGATACATTATCTATTATATCAAAAAACAGGGAGCTTTGTCAAGTGTTTTTTTAAAATTAGGCTAACATTACTATAAGGGGGTGAATATTTGTATGGTGTATGGTTATTTTTCCCGCCGAAAAGCGAAGCGAAGGCAGGCGGCGGGGGCAATGGCACGAACTACGTTCGTGCAGCCGCCATACAAGCTTTCTGATATTCCGGTTTTGTGAAAATTGACGGCATTGCTCATTAAATACGGTAATAATACCTTGTGACAGGGAACGCGGTTTCTTGATTTTATGACTGTTTTGTGGTATAATATTACCATTCCGAAGTAAAGGAGGAATCGGTATCAAAAAAGTATCGGTAATAATCCCCGCGCATAACGAGGAAAAATATGTCCGTCGGTGCATACGTTCGATCAAGAAAGCCGCCGAAGCCTGCGGCGGGGAGACGGAGACCGAGATAATTGTGGTCTGCAACCGCTGCACCGACCGCACCGCGGAGCTTGCCGCCGAAAACGGAGCACGGGTCGTCTTCAATGAGGACAGGTGCATCGCCCGCGTGAGAAACGCGGGAATCGCGGCGGCGGAGGGCGACATAATAATCACCATCGACTGCGACAACCGCATGACCCGCGGCACGATAAAGGAGATCGTCGGTCTGCTTGAAAGCGGGCGGTACATCGGCGGGGGAGCACCCATACGCTTCGAGAGGTACTCGCTGCCGCTGTTCTTGAACGACCTGCTCTGCGAGGCGGGCTTCAGGCTGACGGGGCTTTACTGCGGTATCTTCTGGGCGGAGAAAAGCACCTTCGACGCGGTCGGCGGCTTCGAGGACTTACGCGCAATGGAGGACGCCGCGACCGCGAAGAAGCTCCGCGCCTACGGCAGGGCGCACGGCAAGGGGTACGGCTGCCTGAAAGAGAATCATCTGATAAATTCGACGCGCAAGTATGACGACTTGGGCGACTGGCTGTATCTGCGGCTGATCTTCGAGAACGCGGGTACGCTCTTCAAGGCGGCGTTCGGCGACAAAGCGGGACTTGACGCGCTTTTCGATAAAATGTTTTACGATTACAACGGCTGATATGGATAT
>JAILFF010000313.1 GCA_024697705.1 Ruminococcus sp. | reverse complement strand
GAATGATTCTGCAAAATTGAGCGGAAACAAAGAAATTGCCGATTTTATATTTGCAAAAGAGCGAAGCGATTTTTGCAAATCAATTGCGCAAAGGTCGGGATTTTTCGCACAGGCGGGGTATTTCACGGACGCGCTGTTTTGCTTCGGTCGGGATTCTGCTGAAACCACATTTCTTTTTGCGAAAATCGCTGCGCTCTTTCGCAAAATAAAATCGGCAATTTTCTTGTTTTTGTTAGATTCTGATGAACTATCAGATTGTTGATTTTTGTAAGCATTTCTTTAATTGCCGATTTTATTCTTGAACGTTCGGATTGCGTTTTTTCCCCGGATTTGCGGCTGCCGTTGGCTTTGCATTTGTTGCGCTTACGCGCAAATGGGGCTCTGCCCCATACCCCGCACGGGGGCTCCTCGCCCCCGCGACCCCTCGCCAGCGCGAGCCGGCGCTGGACCCGGCAATATGCTCTCACTTTGTGATTTGAATGTGCCTTGCGCACTCAAATAATAATTTTTTTCAGGAGGTATTTCATCATGGGACTCGATCTTAAAGGACTTGCAAATTCATTGAGCGGAGACGACATCTCCAAAACAGTCAGCTCGAACGCCGACGACATCGCTAAGGCTGCGGCTGCCGCCGCCGATAAGCTGCCCGTTCCCGACGCCATCAAGGACGAGGTAAAGAAGGCGGCAACCAAAGAAAACATCGAAAAGGTCGCCACCTCGGAGAATATCGAAAAGGCTAAGGGACTGGCTAACGACCTTCTCGGCATGGTCTCGGGCAAGGACAAAAAGTGAGCGCCGAAGGATTTCTTGAAGCGAAAAACGTCGTGTTCTCCTACGTGAACGAGTCGGAAGAACCGCCCGTAAAAAACGAGGTGCTGCACGGCGTTTCGCTTTCGGTAAAAAAAGGTGAGTTCGTCGCGGTCTTGGGGCATAACGGCTCGGGAAAATCCACCCTTGCCAAGTGCTTCAACGCCATCAACATTCCCGACAGCGGCACTGTCACCGTTGCGGGAATGTCCACGGCGGACGAGGAAAAGCTGCTCGAAATACGCAAGACGGCGGGAATGGTCTTTCAGAACCCCGACAATCAGATCGTGGCGACGATCGTCGAGGAGGACTGCGCCTTTGCGCTCGAAAACTTGGGCGTTGAGCCCTCAGAGATTCGCCGCCGCGTTGACGAAGCGCTGAAAACCGTCGGTATGTACGAATACCGTATGCACGCCCCGCACAAGCTTTCGGGAGGACAAAAGCAGCGCGTGGCTATCGCGGGGATACTCGCGATGAAGCCCGACTGCATTTTGCTCGACGAGCCGACCGCGATGCTCGACCCACGCGGCAGGAAAGAGGTCATGGAGACGATCAAGCGCCTGAACGCCGAGCAGGGTGTGACGATAGTTCTTATCACGCATTACATGGAAGAAGCGGCGCAGGCGAAGCGCGTTGTCGTTATCGACGGCGGAAATATCCTCATGGACGGCACGCCCCGTGAAATTTTTCCGCAGGTGGAGAAGCTCAAAAGCATAGGTCTTGACGTTCCGCAGGCGACCGAGCTTGTCTGGCGGCTGAGGCAGCGCGGGTACGATCTCCCCGCCGACATCATCACCGAAGAGGAATGTGCCGAAGCTGTCTTCGGGCTGTTTAAAAAATCATCTCGTGAAAGGGTGCTTTAAATGGCTGTTATCAAAACGGAAGATCTGACATACGTTTACGGCGAAAAAACGCCCTTTCGCCATGTAGCTCTCGACAAGGTGAACATTGAGATAAACGAGGGCGAAATAGTAGGTGTTATCGGTCACACGGGTTCGGGAAAATCAACGCTGATACAGCATTTCAACGGTCTGCTGAATCCTACTTCGGGGCGGGTTCTTGTTGACGGCGAGGATTTTTTCAAGGATAAAAAAAAGCTCCGCGAGGTGCGCTTTAAGGTCGGGCTGGTCTTTCAGTATCCCGAGTATCAGCTTTTCGAGGAAACGGTCGCCAAAGACATCGCCTACGGACCGAAGAACATGGGACTTGACAGCGATGAGATCGACCGCCGCGTAAAGGAAAGCGCCCGTCTCGTCGGGCTTACCGACGAGCAGCTTAAAAGCTCGCCGTTCGATCTTTCGGGCGGACAGAAGCGCCGCGCCGCGATCGCGGGAGTCATGGCGATGGAACCGAAGGTGCTTATTCTCGACGAGCCTGCTTCGGGGCTTGACCCACGCGGAAGAGAGCAGATCTTCGGCATGATAAAGCAGTACCACGAGGAGCGCGGCGGCACGGTGCTGATCGTATCGCACTCGATGGAGGACATCGCCCGCTATGCCGACAGGATACTCGTCATGAATTCGGGAAAAGTGTTCTGCTTCGACAAGCCGCCCGAGGTCTTCCGCCGCAGCGCCGAGCTTGAAAGCGTCGGGCTTGCCGTGCCGCAGATAACGCGCATTATCAACAGGCTCAACGAAATGGGCTGCGACCTGCCCGCCGACGTTTACACGGTAAAGTACGCAGAGGGGCTTATTGCCGAAAGGCTCGGGGCTGCGCGAAAAAATATGGGAGTGTGAAAACATTTGCTTAAGGACATAACGCTCGGTCAGTTTTTTCCGGGCAGCTCGCCGATACATAAAATGGACGCACGGTTCAAGCTGATTCTGACCGTCGCTTTCATCGTGATGCTTTTTATGGCGAAAAATAAGTGGGGGCTGCTGATCGGCGCGGTGTTCACACTGATGACGTTTCTGATCTCGCGAATTCCGTTTACCATGATGTGGAAAAGCATAAAGCCGATAATTCCGCTTGTGATGTTCACGGCGGTGCTGAATCTGTTCTTTGTAAAAACGGGCGAGGAGCTGTTCAAATGGAAATTTATCCTCATCACCGACGAAGGGCTTGACACTGCGATTTTCATGGTATCGCGGATCGTGCTGCTGATCGTCGGGTCGTCGCTGCTGACCTATACGACCTCGCCCATCGACCTGACCGACGCAATCGAACGGCTTCTTTCGCCGCTTAAAAGATTCGGCGTTCCCGTTCACGCTTTGGCGATGATGATGACGATAGCGCTGCGATTCATACCGACGCTGCTTGAAGAGACCGACAAGATCATGAACGCGCAGAAAGCACGCGGCTCGGAGCTTGACACGGGCTCATTCCGCGACAAAGTAAAGGGTATGATACCGATATTCATTCCGCTTTTCGTATCGTCGTTCCGCCGCGCCGAGGAGCTTGCGACGGCTATGGAGTGCCGCTGCTATCACGGCGGCGAAGGCAGAACGCGAATGAAGCAGCTTCACATCACCTACATCGACTGGATAGGCTGTATCTACATGGCAATATTTATCGCGGGCGTTGTCGCGGCAAATATAATTATTCAAAGCTAAAAAAATCCTCACGGAATGTTTTTCCCGTGAGGATTTTTGTTATTTAATCTTTATGATTGATCTCGTTGTTTTCCTCGATATGCTGTTTGAGCTTTTCAAAGGACTCATGACTGATGGCGTGTTCAAGACGGCAGGCGTCCTGCGCCGCAACGTCGGGAGAAACACCGAGCCAGATCAGCCAGTCGGTGAAAACGCGGTGCCGCTCGTAGATGGTCTCCGCGATCTGTTTTCCCTCGTCGGTAAAATTGATATAACCGTTGTCGTCAACAGTTATATAACCTCCGTTTTTGAGGATTCCCACTGCGCGGCTGACGCTGGGCTTTGAAAGCTCCATTTCGCGCACGATGTCAATTGAACGAACGGCGCCGTTGCGCTGGTGAAGGATAAGTATGGTTTCAAGGTAATCCTCACCCGATTCATATATTTTCTTGGACAATCCGATTCCTCCTTTTTGCAGTTAAATGTTATTTTTTCAAAAATCCGAACGTGTTTTCAGCCCGAGTATCTGACCGTTTTTTACAGCCTTTACGTAATCCGCGGCGGTCTCGATCTTTTCATCGGTATAAACTCCCGCGAAACTGTCCTTGTCCGCTGAAATGTGGTGACAATCGGAGCCTGCGGTCATCGTCTTGCCGTACTGAACAGCATACCATTTGGCGCGTTCGTTCCAGACGTTCATTCGGTTTCCCGAGTTGAACACCTCCACGCCGTCGGTCTGACGCGGGAGAAATTTCATTTCGTTGATGTAATCAGCCTCGCGGAACGGGTGCGCGTGAACGATGCAGCCGCCCGCCATGTGGACTCTGTCGCAGAATTCCTGCACGCTGATCCGCAGAGTATCGGGGTAGCTTAGCAGCCATTCCTTATCAACGCCGTAGATAAGAAGGTCTGTGGCGTTCCAGCCGTATTCGATACCGAAAAGCACGGTCAGACCTATCTCGTCGCCGCGTTTTTTTGCGTTTTCGTAGCCCGCGCAGTAAAGCTCGACCTGTTCGCTCCAGGGCAGCGACCTGTCAACGGCGGTATTTCCGTTTAAGAAATGATCTGTCACGAAAATGGTATCGTAGCCCAAAGCCTTATACTGTTCCGCCTGCTGCGCCCCCGTTGCCGAAGCGCACGCCGAGGATTCCCGCGTGTGCAGATGCGTTTCCGTCAGAAACATTATGCGTCAACACCTCTTTTTAGCATTTCAAGGCACATTCTGCCATTGTGGTAGGGGCATTTCCAAATACCTGTTTCTTCCTTCCAATCGTGAGGAGTACCGTCCGGCTCGACCTCGGAATACCATTCGCCGCCCTCGCGCCTGTCGATAATAAGGTTTTTGATACCCTCCCAGATACCGAGCGCCGCTTCGAGATACTTCTTATCGCCGCTGTGCTGATAAGCGTTCATAAATCCCACAACGCCCTCTGCCTGAACCCACCATATCCTTGTGCCGTCGATCTTATCGCCGTCGCGCTCGTTGTTCAGCGATCCGTTGTTGATAGCGATGTTATAGATATTTTCCGCGAGCCCGAGATCGAGCGCGTTGAACTCCTTGATAAGCTCCTCGTCGCCGAGCGTTTCGACTGCTCTATCGATCAGCCAGCTGGCTTCGATGTCGTGACCGTAGGAATGAATATCGCCGATGACCTCGAATTTCCTGTCAAAAAAGACCCTAAGTGCGTTTCTGTCGTAATCGTAAATTTTTTCCCTGACGATATTCAGCTGACGTTTAAGCGCCGCCGCGACCTTTTCGGCTTCGATCTTTGCCGCACGCTTTTTTTCGGCGCGGTAAAGCTCTGTGTAGGCTTCGATCAGATGCAGAACGGTGTTCATGGTCTTTTCGGCTTGGAGACCGTTTTCGGAAAGCTCGTCATTTTTGGCAGGCTGCCAGTCACAGGTGAACGCCTCGCGGCAGCCGTACTCGTCGGGAGTTCTCGTTTCAATATCTTTAAAAAGGACCTCTGCAACAGTCAGGGCTTCTTTATTACCCGTTGCGTTATGATAAGCGCTCAGAGCATAAATTGCAAACGCGATATTATAGGTATGCTTAAGCGTGTCGGCGGGCTTGCCGTCGTAGGTCGTTGACCAGTAAACGCCGCCCTGTTTGTGATCTACGCAGAAATTATTGACATACTCAAAAGCATGATCGGCAAGCGACCTGAATTTTTCAGCGCGCAGAACATCGTAACAGCTCGAAAAGAACCACAATATGCGCGAGTGAAGAATCACGCCCTTGTCGGCTTTTTTGTCAAGCGCAAGATCGAAGCCGCGGTAGCCGTAAAATCCGCCGTATTCGTCGTCTTTAAGAGCCTCCCAGTACGGAACGATGTGAGTTTCAAGCTCCTTTTTTATTTCGTCCAAAAACATATCATTCACCCAATTCAATCATTAAAAAAAATCACTTTTTCCCTGATACATCGCCGCGCCGTAGATCTCCTCAAACTCGTCACGCGAAATCTTCTCAGCAAAAAACTGCGGGTCGGCATTAATTTCCTCAACCGTCGGAATCGTCACGCCGTAATCATATCCGACTCCTTCGCCAAAAACTTGTCTGACTTCTCCGCCCGAAAAGACCTCCGCCACGCGGACAGCAAGCCTTCCGCGGCTCGGGTCGATCTCATAAAATAGCAGCACAGGCTCATCATCGGAAATACTTTCCCAGCGGCACTTGATATACTCATGATCCGTCATAGCGGCTTTTTCCTCATCTGCCCCGAGTTTCGCGGGTATTTCTGCGGAGTGCTTTTCACCTTTTCAATTACGATCAGCACTCGCTCGTCGCCGTTCGGCAGGCTGTATTCCCTGACCTCGCCGATCCTGCCGCCGAGAGTGTTCACGGCGGCTTTAGACTCCGAAAGCTCGTTCAGACCGTTTTTGCCCTTTAGCGCGTAGAATCTGCCGCCGACTTTGACAAACGGCAGACAGTATTCGCAAAGCTCATTCAGCGAAGCGACCGCACGCGCCGACGCCGCGTCGAACTTCTCACGAAGAGGATTGCCTTCCTTGATGAAGCGCCCCGATTCCTCGGCTCTTCCGTGGATACATTCCGCGCCGAGAGCAAGCTCTTCCGAAACGGCGGCAAGAAAACTCACCCGCTTGTTGAGACTGTCGAGCAGTGTAAGCCCGATATCGCGGCGGTAGATTTTCAGCGGCACCGACGGAAAGCCTGCGCCTGTTCCGATGTCGATAAGGCTTGCGCTTTCGGCGGGCGGCACAAGCGTAAAAGGGTAAATGCTGTCATAGAAATGCTTGACCGCAATGCCCTCGGGGTCGGTGATGGCGGTGAGATTGATTTTCTCGTTCCACTCGCAGAGCAGTTCGGCGTAGCGTGAAAGATCGGCGTATATTTTTTCGGTGACGGTCATTCCGCCATGAGCGAAAAGTTCGGAAAGCTTATCAGCCGTTATCAGTCTGTCCATTATTATCCGAGCCTCCGTTCGCGCCGAGCCATATCAGCAGCACGCTCACATCTGCGGGATTCACTCCCGAGATGCGGCTTGCCTGCCCGACATTCAGCGGCTTAACCTTATCAAGTTTTTCGGCAGCTTCGAGCCGCAGACCTCTGATCGACGAATAATCGGTATCGGGCGACAGCAGCTTTTTTTCGAGCTTGCGCATAGATTTCACGCGATCGAGCTGTATAGCGATATAGCCCTCGTATTTGATATTCAGCTCCACCTGCTCCGTGACCTCACGCGGCAAAGCGGGTCGGTTCTTATCGAACGCCGCAAGTCCGTCGTAGCCGAGCTGCGGTCTTTTGATAAGCTGAGAGAGCTTGATACCTGTGGAAAGTCTTTCGGTGCCCATACTTTCAAGATAAGCGTTAAGCTCATCGGTCGGCGCAAGATTTACAGATTTCACACGAGCCGTTTCTTCCTCGATAAGACGAATTTTTTCCTTGACGCTGGAAGCTCTTTCATCTGAGATAAGCCCAACGCGATGACCAATCTCGGAAAGCCTGATGTCGGCATTATCCTGTCTGAGCAGCAGACGGTACTCGCTGCGGGATGTCATCATTCGATATGGGTCGCTGCACCCCTTAGTCACAAGGTCGTCGATAAGCGTACCAATATAGGACGAAGCACGATCGAGCACCAAAGGTTCTCTGCCTTGAAGCTTAAGCGCCGCGTTTATTCCCGCGATAAGCCCCTGAGCCGCGGCTTCCTCGTAGCCCGATGTTCCGTTGAACTGACCCGCGCCGTAAAGCATCGGAACGTTCTTAAACTCCAACGTCGGAAGCAGCTGAGTAGGGTCGCAGCAGTCGTACTCGATAGCGTAGGCGTTGCGCATGATCTCGACGTGTTCCAAGCCCGCGATAGTCCGCATGAATTCGAGCTGGACTTCCTCGGGCAGTGAACTGGACATACCCTGAACGTAACACTCTTCGGTATCAAGACCCATCGGCTCTATAAACAGCTGATGACGCGGCTTGTCGGAAAAGCGCTTGATCTTATCCTCGATAGAAGGGCAATAGCGCGGACCCACACCTTCGATCTGACCCGAATACATCGCCGAGCGGTGCAGATTCTTCATTATGACCTCGTGGGTTTTTGCATTGGTATAGCCGATGTAGCAGGAAATTTTGTTTTTAAGCTTTCCATGCGTTTCAAAAGAAAACGGAACAATATTCTCGTCGCCGTCCTGCTTTTCGAGCTTTGAAAAATCAATTGAGCGGCGGTGAACGCGGCATGGAGTTCCTGTCTTGAAGCGTCTTAGTTCAACTCCGAGAGCTTTCAGCGATTCCGAAAGATAATTGGCGGGCAGGGTAGCGTCGGGCCCGCTTTCATAGTTCGTTCCGCCGACAAACACCTTGCCTTTCAAATAGGTTCCTGTCGAAATTATGACCCCCTTTGCCGCATAGCAGCTGCCGAGCTTTGACCTTACGCCGCAGATAATCCCTGAATCATCGGTCAGTATCTCGGTGATCTCGTCCTGTTTAAGAAACAGTCCGTCTGTGTGTTCGACAATGCTTTTCATATAGGCGTGGTATTTCACCCTGTCGGACTGCACACGAAGACTGTACACAGCGGGACCTTTTCCCCTGTTGAGGATCCTTGACTGCAAGAAGGTCGCGTCCGCAGCCTTTCCCATTTCTCCGCCGAGAGCGTCTATCTCTCTCACAAGATGCCCCTTTGCTGTTCCTCCGATCGAGGGATTGCACGGCATATTTGCCACTGCGTCAAGCGAGATCGTAAAAAGCGCTGTTTTCATTCCGAGCCGTGCCGCCGCGAGAGCCGCTTCGACTCCCGCGTGACCCGCCCCGATCACAGCAATATCAAATTGTGCGATATAATTATTATGCTCATGCATAAATGTTTCACCTCAATTGTTCCATGTGGAACAATTATCTGACAATATAATCAAGCCTTGCACTTTTCAAGCACGGTCTTTCCGCCCATGTACGGACGAAGCGCTTCGGGAACTCTTACAGTACCGTCAGCCTGCAAATTGTTTTCAAGGAAAGCAATAAGCATTCTCGGAGGAGCAACAACAGTATTGTTCAGTGTGTGAGCAAAGTACTTGTTCTTCTTATCCGCACCCTGGATTCTGATTGACAAACGTCTTGCCTGAGCGTCGCCAAGATTCGAGCAGCTGCCGACCTCGAAATACTTCTTCTGTCTCGGGCTCCATGCTTCAACGTCAAGGCTGCGAACCTTAAGATCTGCAAGGTCGCCAGAGCAACATTCAAGAGTACGAACGGGAATATCAAGGCTGCGGAAGAAATCAACGGTGTTTCTCCAGAGCTTTTCGTACCACTCGTCACTTTCCTCCGGCTTGCAGACTACGACCATTTCCTGCTTTTCAAACTGATGGATACGGTAAACGCCGCGCTCTTCAAGACCGTGTGCGCCGACTTCTTTTCTGAAGCAGGGGCTGTAACTGGTCAGAGCCTTCGGCAACTCGGCTTCGGGAATAATGGTGTCAATGAACTTGCCGATCATCGAATGTTCCGAAGTACCGATCAGATAAAGGTCTTCGCCCTCGATCTTGTACATCATGTTTTCCATTTCAGCAAAGCTCATTACGCCCGTAACGACATTCGAGCGTATCATGAACGGCGGGATATAATATGTGAAGCCGCGGTCGATCATGAAATCTCTCGCGTAGGAAAGAACTGCCGAATGGAGACGGGCAATATCACCGCGCAGATAGTAGAAACCGTTGCCGCTGGTTTTATTTCTTGCGGTATCGAGATCAATTCCGTTGAGCGACTCCATAATATCAACGTGATAGGGAATCTCAAAATCGGGAACAACAGGCTCGCCGAAGCGCTCTCTTTCAACGTTTTCGCTGTCGTCCTTGCCTATCGGAACATCATCGCCGATGATCTGCGGAATGACCATCATTCTCTTCTTAACTTCCTCTTCAAGAGCCTTTTCTTTTTCGGGAAGTTCTGCAAGTTCCTTATTTACCTCAGCAACCTCTGCCTTGATCTTTTCAGCCTCTTCTTTTTCACCCTTTGCCATAAGACCGCCGATCTGCTTGGAGAGCTTGTTTACTCTGCTTCTAAGCTCGTCAGCCTTGGTCTTGCAGGCGCGGAACTGCTTATCGAACTCAATAACCTCGTCAACAAGCACAAGCTTTTCGTCCTGGAATTTCTTTTTGATGTTTTCCTTTACCTTTTCGGGTTCTGTTCTGAGCATTTTAATGTCTATCATTTTTGATTACTCCTTATAAATAGTATTATTCAAAATGTTCCATGTGGAACAAATTATTCACTGATCTCCGAAAGCTTTCCGACAAACTCTTCGAGCTCTTCCCGCGACATAAACGTAAGCTTTAGTGAAAAGCTGCCGTTCTTCTCTTTTGAAAGATAAGCATCCGCTCCAAATTGTTGCCTGATCGAAAGAGCAGTTTCAGCGGCGTATTTGTTAAAAGGATCTGAATACTCCTTAAGCTTTTCCTCGGTCTTTTTCTTTGGCTCGGGAAATTTTTTAAGCGTATTCATTTTATCGACTTCCGCTTCAAGCTCCCTGACCGAAATGCCGCTTCCTGCAAGTGCAGACAGCGTTCGCAGCTTTTCCTCGTCGCCGATCCCGCAAAGGACTTTTGCGTGCCCGACGCTAATCATTCCATGCGAGATCATTTCTCTTACATCTTCGGGAAGTGAAAGCAGTCTTACGGCGTTGGCAATACCCGATCTTGACTTTCCGACAGATTTTGACACCTGTTCCTGCGTCATTCCGAATTCGTCCATTAGGCGGCGATAAGCCTGCGCTTCTTCGATAGGGTCAAGATCCTCGCGCTGAAGATTTTCTATAAGAGCTATCTGTGCCGCCTGAATGTCGTCAAATTCGCGGATTATTACAGGGACTTCCGTCAGACCTGCGATACGCGCCGCCCGCCATCGTCTTTCACCTGCGACGATACGATAGCTGCCGTTGTCGAGAGGTCTTACAAGTATCGGCTGCAATACGCCATGTTCGGAGATATTTTCCGCAAGTTCATTGAGCTTTTGCTCGTTAAAATTTTTTCGCGGCTGATCCTTGTCGGGCTCGATAAAGGATATTCTGAGCGTTTTAATATCTCCGCCGCTGTTTTCTTCGTGAAAATTATCTTCGAAAAGCATATCAAGTCCGCTGCCCATACGTTCTTTTTTTGCCAATGGTCATCCCTCCTTATTTTTCTCTTTTGCGGTCATTTTTAAGCATTTCCTTTGCAAGTGCTTCATAAGCCTTGCTGCCTTTGGATTTTTTATCGTAGTAGATAACAGGCATTCCAAAGCTCGGAGCTTCTGAAAGCGCAATATTTCTCGGAATTACGGTATCAAACACATAATCCGAAAAATACTTTCTTACTTCTTTGACTATCTGCCCCGTGACCTTGTACCTTTCAACATACATTGTAAACAGTATCCCCTCAATGTAAAGATCCTTATTCATCGTTTTCTTTACGCGGTTGATGGTACTGTTAAGTTCGGTAAGACCCTCCATCGAGAGAAACTCGCACTGCAATGGTATCAGCACCGAATCTGCTGCGGTCAGTGCGTTTATCGTAAGCATATCGAGCGTAGGCGGGCAGTCAATAAATATGTAATCATAAAAATCTCTGACCGATTCAAGCACCTTACGCAGACGATAAGCCTTATCTTCCATCCCCATCAGTTCAACAGCTGCGCCCGATAATCTCTGAGTCGTCGGCATAAGACTTACTCCACGGAACTGCGTTGCGGCGACCGCTTCATACGCTTCGCACTGCTGCATGACTACCTCACAGACGGTATTACGGACGCTCTTCTTTCTTACACCGAGACTTGTGGTAGAATTGCCCTGCGGGTCAAAATCAACGATCAGAACTTTCTTGCCTTTATCTCCGTATACTGCCGCGAGATTTACAACAGTGGTTGACTTTCCGACGCCGCCCTTCTGATTAGAAACGGCAATAACCTTTCCCATTATCATTCCCCCCTGTTTAATGAAAATATCTACAACTATTATACTACATTTTCTTCGTTTTGAAAAGACCTTTTTAACATTTTTCCTCAAATTTTGCAAAAAATTTAATTCTTCATTGTTCTATTTTTATCCTTATTTCTCTATCATTTTTTTTATTATATTATCAAAATAAATATTAATATGACTGTTTAGGTCGATGCACTGCGATTTTTTTCCCGCATAAATGTATTCCTATTTTCATGTATTGATGATATAATTGTTTTTGAGGTGATATAATGAAAAATCAAATAAATACAACCAATACTTATCCTCAACTATGTGAACTGCCGCTTGATAAACTGCTTCCAAGAGGTTATTACAATTCCTTTCTTAATGACAGGGAACTGTATCCGCTTGCAAAAAGCATTTCACAGCTCGGGATTTTGGAACCGATAACTGTTCGTCCCTGCGGCGAATGCTTTGAGATCGTCTGCGGAGCAAGGCGTGCGAGAGCAGCTCGGCTTGCGGGAATGAGAACCATACCCTGCCAGATCTCATACTTATCTGACCCGGGGGCATTTGCCGCGCTGCTTTCATCGTTTCTACATTTCACACCGCCCGATTGTTTTACAACAGCCGAGCTGATAGGCAGATTTTGCACAGAATTTCGCTGTACCGAACAAAAAGCCGCCGTTCTGCTCGGATTGCCCAGATACATTATTTCTGAAAAACTTGATCTGCTCCGCCTGACGAAAGAGCAGAGGCGTGAGATGTCCGCAGGCGGTCTTGATGAGCGCCATGCTTATATTATTCTTGGACAGCCTGTCACCGAACGTCAGCATTTGATCGAAATATCTGTTGAAAAACAATTCTCTCCCGAAGAACTAAACCGTTATATCATAAAAACGGCTGAAGAAGAAAAGAAGCTCCGCAGCTACCGACGACGGGCAAGAGCACTGTCTGACCGACATTTGTTTTTTAATACTATTGAAAAGGCAGTCAAGATCATGCGTCTTGCAGGAGTGGATATTTCGACCGAACGCCTTTCACGCGACGGCTTCACAGAGTACATTATCAGACTCCCCGAGAAATGATGTTCCACGTAGAACAATCAATGCCCCCCGTGTTTTACACAGAGGGCATTTTTACATTTATTAATCTTCCGTATCGGAGTCGGCATCGTCCTCTGCTTGTTCCTCAGCTTCGTTCTTTGCCTCCTCAGCCTCGATCTTTCTAATTTCTTCCTCTGAAAGCTCTTCGGCAGTCGAATCGTCAACCTGCTGAATCTCGGCTGTATCGTCGTGCTCCGCTCTCGTGAAAGCAACGACCTTGCAATCCTCGCTGAGCTTCATCAGCTTAACGCCTCTTCCGTAACGGCTCATCATTCTTATATCCGATGCGCGAAGTCTTATGATAACGCCGTCCGACGAGATCATGATTATATCGTCCTCGTCGTCAACAACCTTGATTCCGCAAACCATGTCGCCCTTGCAGCTGTAATTCTTAAGTCCGTAGCCGCCGCGTTTCTGAATACGGTAATTGTCAAGCGAACATCTTCTGCCTATACCGACCTCGCTTACCGTCAGCACCGACGCACCGTCTCTGATACGCGCCATCGAAACTACGCTGTCGCCTTCTCTGAGCCGAATTACTTTTACGCCGTGAGCGCTTCTTGACATCGGGCGCATATCGCTCTCCTTGATTCGGATCGCCATACCGTTTCTCGTAGCGACGATCAGTTGGTTTTCTCCTGCGGTCATTCTTACGCCGACGATCTCGTCACCTTCGTCAAGACCAATAGCGATTATGCCCTGCTTGCGCACATTCTTAAACTGCGGCAGCGGCGTTCTCTTGATCTTTCCGTTCTTGGTAACGATAACGATGAATTTGCCCTCCTCAAAATCTGCGGTCTTTATCATCGCGGAAATTCTTTCGCCTTCCTTAAGCGGCAGAACATTTACTATGTGCGTTCCCTTTGAAGCCTTTGAACCCTCGGGAAGCTCGTAGCATTTCATTTTATACATCACGCCGAAATTCGATATGAACAGAAGATTATCATGCGACGAGCAGATATACATTTCCTCGATAAAATCGTCCTCGCGCTGCTTCATCGCCGAGATACCTCTGCCGCCGCGGTTCTGCGCTTTATATACGCTTACCGGCATACGCTTGATGTAGCCGCCGTTTGTATATGTCACCACGTTGTCCTCAACGGGGATAAGATCTTCAACATCGACCTCGCCGCTGACGTTCTCGATGCGGGTACGCCGTGTATCGCCGAATTTAGCCTGTATCTCCTCGACTTCCTCGATCATGATCTTTAAGATACGCTCGTGATTGGCAAGAATATCCTCAAAATCGGCGATCTTGGCTTCAAGCTCTTTCAGCTCGTCAAATATCTTCTGCTGTTCAAGACCTGTCAGTCTGCCGAGAGTCATCTGCGCGATGTGATCTGCCTGAATGTCGCTCAGCCCGAATCTTTCCATCAGGCGCTGCTTACCCTCGGGAACATTCTTCGAGGTCTTCATGATCTCGATTACTTCATCGATATTGTCGAGCGCGATCTTCAAGCCTTCTAAGATATGCTCGCGTTCTTTCGCCTTGCGCAGATCGTATTTGGTGCGGCGGGTGATTACTTCAACCTGGAAATCAATATACTCCGCAAGCATTTCCTTCAGCGTCAGGGTCTTCGGGATACCATTGACCAAAGCCAGCATGATTACGCCGACCGTATCCTGGAGCTGCGTGAAATTGTAAAGCTTATTCAGTATAAGCTGAGGATTCGCGTCTTTTTTGAGCTCGATAACAACGCGGATACCTTCCTTAAGGTTCGATTCGTCGCGAAGATCATGTATACCTTCGATGCGCTTGTCCTTGTGCAGCTGCGCGATCGACTCTATCAGCTTGCGCTTGTTTACCATGTAAGGAATCTCGTGGATAATGATGCACTGTCTTCCCTTGATCTCGGTGATCTCGGCATCGCCTCGCAGAGTTATCTTTCCTCTGCCCGTGCCGTAGGCAGCGCGAATACCCGAGCGACCCATGATTATGCCGCCCGTCGGGAAATCGGGACCCTTGATGCAGTTCATCAGCTCATCGAGAGTGCAGTCGGGATTCTCCACCATGAGCTTCATCGCGTCAATTACCTCGCCCAAATTATGCGGCGGGATATTAGTCGCCATTCCGACGGCGATGCCGTTCGATCCGTTTACCAGCAGATGAGGAAAACGAGAGGGAAGTACCACCGGCTCCTGAAGTCGGTCGTCGTAGTTAGGCTGAAAATCTACGGTCTCCTTGTTGATGTCGGTAAGCATATGCATCGACATCTTCGCCATTCTCGCTTCGGTATAACGGTAAGCCGCAGCGGGGTCGCCGTCAACGGTACCGAAGTTACCCTGACCGTCCACCATAGGATAACGCAGCGAAAACGGCTGCGCCATTCTTACGAGTGCGTCATAAACCGAGGCGTCGCCGTGAGGATGATATTTACCCAGCACCGAACCTACCGTATCGGCGCATTTGCGGTACGCTTTATCGGGATAAAGTCCGTTCTCGAACATGGTAAAAAGTATTCTGCGGTGAACGGGCTTCAATCCGTCGCGGACATCGGGCAGCGCACGCGAGCTTATAACCGACATCGAATACTGAAGGAACGACTCCTTCATCATCTTTTCTATATCGACATTTATGATATTTGTATTGTCGGTATATCCTGCTTCATGAGCTTCGTTTATCTCGTTACTCAAAATATCACTCTCTTTCCCGGGCGGGGAGCCTCCCGCACGATTTTACTTATTGCTTTTTTTATCCACGGAGCCTTTTTCGCTCTTTAACTTATTTTCGGAGCCGTCCTCTTTTTTATCGGAAGACTTTTCATTATCGCTATCGCCGCCGCTTTCGTCTTCATTATCGGATTTGGCTGTATTCTTTTTCCTCCTGCGGTCGGCACGTTCGGCGGCTTCTCTTTCACGGCTGTAATATTCGTAATAATCGTCGCCGAGAATGTTTTCGAGAAGCTTGCGGAATACGCTGTTCTGTTCCTTGTTCATAGCGCTTTTCGGAACGGTATAAACATAGTTCTTCTTGAAGATCAGTACATAGAACTCTTCATAATCGAGCACCTTAAGATCAATATCCTCAAAACGTATCATCACGGGAGGATAGTTATAGATCTTGTCGCCCGTAAGCTCCGAAGCCTTCAAAAGTATGCGCGAATTATAAAAATCGAGCCGATAGCTGTCATTCTTTACGTCATCGGCACTTTGCAGAGCTTCCTTTTTTGCACTTGCGCTGTTCAGCCATTTAAGCGCTATCACCGAAAGCGTCATGAGCAGCAGCATATAGCTCAAATAGCCTTTCGGCGAAACTATTACCGCGAACAAAAATATCAGCGCCAATAATCCCATTATAAGTGTAAGCTTGATGTTGCTCTTCTTTATAAATTCGTTGTAAAAAAGCATATATCCGTCAAGCGCCTGATCGGGGGTCAGCATATATTCAATGCTGAATATCATCTTATCCTGATTAGGGTCGGCAGCAATGCGCTTTTTTCGGTTCTGATCGAAGATCACGGGATCCTCGTAATCCTCTTCCTCCTCAAAATCATCAGCTTCGTTCGGGACAAACCTGTGATCGGTCTCCTGCTCCTTGCTGCCGAAAAACATATCCTTGATAACCTCTGGCTTAAGCACTTCGGCATTTTTAATTTTATCGGCAAGACCTCTCTTTGCCGCTCTATTTTTCGCCTGCTCGTTAACGCTGACGCTTATATCCGGCGCAGTCTTCTTCTCTTCCGCAGGGATATCCTCGAAATCATCATCGTCAAGACCGTCTCCCGCGATAAAAACTTCTTCGTCCTCGTCGGCGGCTTTCTTCGCCTGCGCTTTAGCCTTTTCAGCGGAACGCGCCCGTGCTTCCTTTATAAGCTGCGAAAAAATATCGTCCTTCGTATAAGCACCGATTATCGGCTCATAATCGGATCTCTTATTATCGGAGTCTTTTTTCTCGTAATTATCGTCATTATCGTCATTATCATGACTTTCGCCTTGCTCACCGTCAGCCGTAAGCTCGTCCTTTTCAAGATCGTTATTCAAATCCAAGATCATTTCCTCATTGCAACAGATTTGTTCCACATGGAACATTTATATCAGACATCAAGATCGGTAGCGTACTGTGCGTTGCTTTCGATGAACACCCTTCTCGGCTCGACCTTATCGCCCATAAGAATTGTAAACGCCTCGTCCGCCTTCTGCGCGTCGTCGATGCTGATCTTTATCATCGTGCGCTTTTTGGGATCGAGCGTCGTTTCACGAAGCTGCTCGGGATTCATCTCACCAAGACCTTTATAGCGCTGAATATCGACCTTAGCGCCGCTGTCGCCCGAAAGCTCGGAAGCGAACATATCGCGCTCCTCTTCGGTGAAAGCGTACCTAACCTGCTTGCCGCGCCAGAGCTTGAAAAGAGGCGGCTGTGCGCAGTAAACATGACCTTCTTCGATAAGCGGACGCATATATCTGAAAAAGAATGTCAAAAGCAGCGTTCTGATGTGCGAACCGTCAACATCGGCATCAGCCATGATTATTACCTTGCCGTAACGCAGCTTTTGTATGTCAAAGTCCTCGCCGATAGAAGTTCCGAGAGCCGCAACAACGGGCATCAGCTTGTCGTTTCCGTACACTTTGTCAATGCGCACCTTTTCGACATTAAGCATCTTGCCCCACAGGGGAAGTATCGCCTGGAATTTTCTGTCGCGACCTTCTTTCGCGGAGCCGCCCGCCGAATCTCCCTCGACGATGAAAAGCTCGGTGTACTTGTTGTCCCTTTCGGAGCAGTCGGCGAGCTTTCCGGGAAGGCTTGTCGATTCAAGCGCGGATTTTCTCGCTCTTGCCTGATCGCGGGCTTTCTTTGCCGCTTCGCGGGCGTTCTTTGCCTGCTGCGACTTGTCGAGAATAAGCTTCGCGGTCTCGGGGTGTTCGTCAAGATAATCGAAAAGCTTGTTATATACGAGCTTTTCCATAAACGGACGAACCTCGGGATTTCCGAGACGTCCCTTTGTCTGACCCTCGAATTCGCAGTTCGTGAGCTTGACCGAAATGATCGCGGTCAGACCCTCTCTTACGTCGTCGCCCGAAAGCTTGTCACCCTCTTTAAGCAGATTGAATTTTCTGCCGTAGTCGTTGATCGCCTTTGTGAGAGAATTTTTGAATCCCGTTTCATGCGTACCGCCGTCGGGAGTGTGGATATTGTTCGCAAACGAAAGTATAAAATCATTGTAATCGGTATTGTACTGCAAAGCTACCTCGCCGTACATATCGTCCTCGATGCCCTGGAAATGGATTATCTCGGGGAAAACGGGCGTCGCCGCCTTCGACCTGTGAATATGCTCAACGAATTCGCGGATACCGCCCTTGTAATGCAGCGTTTCGCCCTTGATATTTTCGGGATCGCGGCGGTCGGAGAATACTATTTTAAGCCCCGCGTTCAAAAACGCCTGTTCGCGCAGACGGCGGAGAAGTATCTCGTAATCGTAAACCGTGGTCTCGGTAAATATCTCGGGGTCTGCCTTGAAGGTTACCTCCGTGCCCGTCTTGTCGGTCTCGCCGATCACTTTAAGCTCTTCGGAATATTTGCCCTTTTCAAAGCGCTGGAAATGGATATTCTTTCCGTCGTATACCCTTAATTCAAGGTATTCCGAAAGGGCATTAACAACGGACGCACCAACGCCGTGAAGACCGCCCGCGACCTTATAGCCGCCGCCCTCGCCGAACTTACCGCCCGCATGAAGCACCGTATAAACAACAGTCGCCGCCGAAATACCCTCCTTCGGGTGAATACCCGTGGGTATGCCTCGCCCGTTATCAACTACTCTGATAACGTCGCCGGGAAGAATATCAACGATTATCTCGGTGCAGTAGCCCGCAAGCGCCTCGTCAATGGCGTTATCGACTATTTCATATACAAGATGGTGCAGACCCTTCGGTCCCGTCGAACCGATATACATACCGGGGCGCACTCTGACAGGCTCAAGCCCTTCAAGGACCTGTATCTGCTCGGCGCCGTAATCTCTGCTTTCATCAACACGCGAGATCTCCGCCGCGTCAATGGCTTCATCGGCTGCGGTATTCAGTTCCATTTCCTTTTCGTCATTAACACTCATGTAATAACCTCCGCCGCGGCGGGCTTTGCGCTCCCCGCAAATTTATTTATATAAAAACATTGTTTACCTGTGGATATACATTCTTTTATCTTCCGTTTCGCCGTCCGCACGGACAAAACAGTAAAACTCCCAGCCGTAACGCTCATAAAACCCGAGAAGCTCGTCATCGGTCAGCAGATACAGCGGCGAAACGCCCTTTTTGCGCATATCTTCCACCGCCATGTCGAGAAGCCGTCCCGCAATGCCTCTGCCGCGGTGCGCTTCCTCCGTATAAACGGCGCAGACGTTCGGCGAAAGGTCTTTTCGCTCGTGAAAATCATTCCCGATAACTCCGAGCCCTCCGACGATCTTTTCTCCCGCAAGGCACAGATACCAGCCGTATTCCGTCCTGCCCGCGAGATATTCTTCCATACATTCAAGATATGCTTCCTCGGGAACTCCCCACTTGCTGTGGAACCACCGTGCGGCAGTTTCCTTCAGCTCGGGTCTTTCCCGAAGAGTTATACAGATATATTTATCTTCATTCATTCTTTTTTCTCTCGGATCCCGAGAACTCTTTTTT
The DNA here is from genome assembly GCA_024697705.1 of Ruminococcus sp. Classification (GTDB taxonomy): domain Bacteria; phylum Bacillota; class Clostridia; order Oscillospirales; family Ruminococcaceae; genus YE71. The sequence goes on along the minus strand of JAILFF010000313.1, from coordinate 9,943 downwards.
CGATAGCCGCCGCCGAAAGCCTGCCGATATATACCTTCTCGTCAAGATTTTCAGTATTGAACGTCACCGTGAAGCTTCGCGGAAGATCGTCCGTGCAGCTTATCTCGCAGCCGCGCTCGGCAGCCTGTTTCAGATAATTCCTCGTGTCTGCCGAAACAGTCGTGTTCTCTATATTGAATATCCCGATAAGGTCGCGTGACCTTATCATATAATCATTTCCCACATGGATATACATTGCAATTCTCCCGCTTACGAAATTATCCTTCCGCCCTCTACGCGGAAAAATCTGCCCTTGCAGCCCTTCACGGTCTCCTCCTCGCAGCAGGTGATGACTACCTGCATACCGCGTATCTTTTCCATGATAAAGGCGCGGCGCACGTGATCCAGCTCGCTCAGTACGTCGTCAAGCAGTATGCACGGATATTCGCCCGTTTCCTCGCTCAAAATATACGCCTGAGAAAGCTTCAATATCAAAGCTATCGAACGGTGCTGCCCCTGCGAAGCAAATTCCTTCGCGTTCATGCCGTTTATCGAGCATTTCAGCTCGTCGCGATGAACTCCCCTAAGCGTAAAGCCCGCCCGAAGATCCTCGCTCCTGCCCGCGGTCAGATTTTCGATGTACTCGCCGAACAGATCGCCGCGGTAATCGTTCCTGCCGTCAAGCTCCTTAAAAACGGTCGAATGATACTCGGTTACAAGCTCCTCTCCGCCGCCCGAAAGCTCCGAAAACAGCTTTTCGGCAGTCCTTTGCAGCTTCTTGCAGTAATTGTACCGAAGGACTGTTATATAAGAACCCATCTGTGCTAACTGCATATCCCAGATATCGAGCATACCGTCGTCCGGTCTGCCCTGTCCGATGTGCTTTAAATGCAGATTGCGCTGATCGAGAATATGCCGATACTTTTCCACGACTCCGCGGTATGAAGGCTTAAGCTGCGACACCGACAGATCAATAAACGAACGCCTGTTGTCGGGCGCTCCCTTTGAAAGCTCTAAGTCTTCGGGCGTGAACACCACGCAGCCGAAAGCCCCGAAAAGTCCCGACGGCGTTTTCACATTCACACCGTTAAGTTCAAGCTTCTTGTTCTTCATGTCACGGCGAAGCATCGAATAGGATACCGTCTGCGTGCGGCGCGAATCCTCGAAATCCAAAAGCAGCGACATTCTGTCGGCGTCAGTGCCGATAAGCTCCTTGTCCTTTGCGCCCCGAAAGCTCCTCTCACCCGAACAGAGCCATAACGCTTCCATGATGTTCGTTTTTCCCTGCGCGTTCCTGCCGCAGAGAATATTGAGCTCGGGGTCGAATTCGAGAGATATTTCCTTAAGATTGCGAAAGCCGTCCGCGGAAAAGCGCAAAACTCTCATTCCTTGGCGACAACCTCTAAGCTGAGCCCCATCTCGGGAACGCCTACCTTGTCTCCCGGAAAGATCTTCTTTCCGCGCTGAGTGCAAACTTCGCCGTTTACGGTAACTCTGCCGCCCGTGATAACGGTCTTGGCGTCGCCGCCCGTTTCGGTAAGTCCCGCGAATTTCAAAAGCGAATCAAGCTTGATAAAAGGCGGACGCACGGCTATCGTTTCGGTCCTGATTTCCGTTTCCATAAAAAGATCACTCCTTCGGAAGTCTTACGGGAAGCACGAGATAGATGTATTTATCGCCATCGACAGGCACTATCTTCATCGGCTGAAGATTTCCGCCCAGCTGGAGCTTCACCTTTTCATCGCCTATTACCTTAAGCGGATCGAGGAAATAACGGCACTTGAAGCCTATCTCGATAGGGCTGCCCGTCATCTGAACGTCTATTTCGTCATGCACCTTGCCGACCGATGAGGTGCGGCATTTGATCTTAAGCTCATTATTATCAAATATGCATCTTACGGGACTGGGATTCTTTTCGCTGATAAGCAGCATACACCGTTCGAGAGCATTTATCAGCGGCGCTCTCTCGACGATGACCTCGGTATTGTGACCCGCGGGGATAGCGCTCTTGTACGGGTGGAACTCTCCTTCAAGTAAGCGTGAGCTTACAAGATAGCTGCCTATTTCAAAAATAATGTGGTTTTTTGCAAGGAACATATTGCAAACGCAGTCGTCATCATCGGATAACAGCTTTGATATCTCATCGAGGTTCTTTGCGGGAACAACGAAGCTTATGTTTTCCTGATGACCTATCGGCTCGTAGCGAACCGCAAGGCGGTAGCCGTCTATCGCCGCAAGAACTATCTGACCGCCGCCGATCTCGAAAAGCTCACCCTTAAGGATAGGCTTGATGTCGAGCAGCGAAGCGGCAAATTTTGTCTGCACTATCATGCTTTTGAGGATACTCTGCGGAACGGAGATCGGCTCGGCAGATTCCTTGCCGGGCAGCTCGGGGTAATCGTCGGCGGGAAGAGCGTTCATATTATATGAGGTCAGTCCGCCCTCTATCGTCAGCATCATGCTCTCGTCAAGAGTCACGCTGATCTTTCCGTCGGGCATTTTGCGCACCATTTCACAGAAAAGACGCGAGCCCGCAAGAAACGCGCCCGTATCGGAGGTCGTTACCGATATAACGGTACGGATACCCAGTTCGAGATCGTAGCCTGTCAGACAAAGGCTGTTTTCCGAAAGCTCGAATTTTATCTTTTCGAGAGAGCTTATCGTCGATTTGTCGGACACCGCCTTTGACACATTGGTGAGCGCTTCCGAAAGCTCGTTTTTATCACAGATGAATTTCATATTGATTTTTCTCCTTAACAGATAGTGCCTCTTGCACAGCGGATTGCCGTATGAACAAGATCCTCACAGCAAGCTTTTTTCTTTATGTAATAATATCATATCGGCATACAAAACTCATGACCGACTTTTTCAACATCCGTAAGATCAAAAGAAAAGAAATAAAGCTTTTGGCTGCGTATTAAAAAAATAAAATATATATTGTTTTTTAGTTTTATTATTATACCGTGTTGAAAACTGCCGAAACTTGTGAAACCCCGCGTAAATGCGGCAGAAACGCTTCCGAATTTTTAACGCCCGCGGTTGAATGTATGTTGGCTGTTTTTGTTGAAAACTTTGGGCGTTGAATCTGTTGGAAAATTGTTTGTTGAATGTTGGAAATATTGTTTAAAACACGGCGTATGGTTGGGAATTTATTAACGTCTTGTCGAAAACCGTATGACGGACAGATCAAAACGTCGGTAAATCCACGTTATCATAAATTTAAAAGTGTTGAAAACTCTGTTGAAAATGTTGAAAACATCGTTGATGTTTAAAAACACGTTTTTGAAGAGCTTCGACATTTCAGATCTCCTTAAGGTTCTTGATGATGTCGTTTACCGTTTCCTTAAGGTCGTTTTTCTGGCTTATCATCTTGGCTATTTCCTGATAATGGATAGTCATTGTCGAGTGGTTCTTGTTAAGCTCGTTGCCTATCTGGGTATATGTGAGCCCTTTTATCTCCTTTAACAGATAAATGGTGACTTTTCTGGCGAGAGAGATGTTTGCGCGGCGGTTCTGCGAGAGAATATCCTCGGGAGTTACCGAAAATGCGCCCGCTACCTCCGCCACTACGCGCTCGGTCGTGATCTCGGCAGGCTGGTTCTCTATCATTACTTCCTTTATAACACGCTGCACCATCGAGCTCGAAGGTGCTTCATTGGTATATTGTGTAAGTCCCTTGATCTTGTTGACCGTACCTTCAAGCTGACGGATATTGGTCTTTACCTTCTCGGCGATCATGCGGATAAGGTTGTCGCTGAGCTTGAGTTCGAGCTCTTCCGCCTTTGCCTTTACTATCGCCATTCGCGTTTCAAAATCGGGCGGCTCGATATCCACCTGCATACCGAGCATAAAGCGCGAGCGTATGCGGTTTTCGAGCTTCGAGATCTTGCTGGGCGCGATATCCGAGGTCAGCACTATCTGCTTGCCCGCGTTGTAAAGGTCATTGAAGGTATGGAAAAATTCCTCCTGAACGGCGTCCTTGTTCACGATGAACTGGATATCGTCGATCAGCAGGTAGTCGGCGCTGCGGTATTTGTTGTGGAACTCCGTCGTGCTGCGTTCGCTGAGCGCCTTTACGAAGTCGTTCGTGAAATTTTCGGTGGTGATATAGATAAGCTTAAGCTCGGGGTGCTTCTTTTCGAGCTCGTAGGCTATCGCCTTCATCAGATGGGTCTTGCCCAGCCCCGAGTCCCCATAGATAAAAAGCGGGTTCATCATCTCGTTGTCCGAACCGTCGTCGAGCTTGTTGACTATCGCCGTGCAGCAGGCGAAGGCAAGCTCGTTCGATTTGCCCTTGATAAAGTTGTCAAAAGTGTAGCGAGGCTTTTTGTGCGACGGATCGTCTCCCGCGTCGGAGCTGCCGAAATTCTGCTTTCCGGGGCTTCCTCCGGTAAACACCGAATCATCCTCCTCCTGCGAGGAGCTGTCCTTAGATTTGACAAGGAGCTTAAGCTCCACGGGAAAGCCCAGCACGTTCTCGAATGCCTCTTTTATCATATCGGCGTAAATATCGGTGGTGGTCTTTTTTGTAAATTCGCTTTCTGTCAGCAGGTAGGCTGTGTTATTTTCGAGCTTGTAAGGCTCCAGCGTCGCAAGCCAGGTCTTGTATCCGACCTCACTCACGCCGTCAAGCTTGTAAAGATATTTCAAGACGTTCTCGAATACATCGCTGAATGACTCCATAGCGGCTCATACCTTTCTGTTTTTTATTCCGCTTTTCCGCCGAAAAAACCAATGCGGATAAGACTTTTAGATTATTTGAATCAACACATAATTATTATAGCACATATAAAATAAAAAAGCAAGTACCGTACATTAATAATAGGTGTAGAATTTAAAGCGATTTTTTTGTAAGCCGGTGTATAATTTGTCTGTTTAACAAAATATAGAATTGTCGAAGAAACAGAGTCTTTAGTATTGAAACAGAGGTGTTTTTCATGGAAATAAGCGCGAAAATGCTGAAAAAGAGGATATGCCGCCCGCAGTGGGACACTAATTTGTAAAATAATTGTAAACAAGGTTGACAAGGCGGCTGTATTTATTGTATAATGATTTAGTGCAGGGGATTTTTGTCTGTATTTTTGGACGGACAAGCGATCGGACTGCAATAAAGAAACTTATTATGACGCCGGGTGATCCTGTCCGGCAGATAATAGAATTCGACTTTTGAGAAGGAGGGAATTTCGGTATGGCAATGAAGAGAACTTATCAGCCCAAAAAGGCTACCAGGAAAAAGGTTCACGGTTTTATGAAGAGAATGTCTACCAAGAACGGAAGAAAGGTTCTTGCGAGAAGAAGAGCTAAGGGCAGAGCAAGACTTTCTTACTGATCTTACTGTAAGTGATGATCGGTGACCATATACCGAGGTGTATCCGCCTTTGCGCTCCAAAAGCGTCGGGTGAGAAAAAGACCTTGGTATAGGGTCTCTCTTTTTTGTGGGCTTTTTGGAACGGGAGAGGTGCGATGCTTTTTTCTTTCGCTTTAAAGGACAATAAGGTCTTTAACAGGTGTTTCCGCAGCGGAGGATTCTGCGCGGCACCCTTTCTGACAGCTTACTACCTGCCGAACGATCTGGGACAGAACAGGGTGGGCATCAGCGTTTCAAAGAAGATAGGGAACGCGGTCTGCCGCAACAGGGCGAAACGCATCATACGCGCCGCCTATCAGCTGAACGAGGATAAATTTCCAATCGGCTTCGATCTGGTTTTTGCCGTGCGTCCCGCGATAAACGGGCTGAAAACGCAGGATATCGAGTTTTTTTTTACAGGCAGGCTACTTAAGCACATAAACGGCTCGTTCGATGAGAACGGGGTGTTTGTCGGCAGGAACAGGAAACGCCGTTCTCCTGAAAAAACGGAGGAAGCGAAGGATAACGATGTCCCCGATAAAGAGAACAGCTGAGGCTGTATCGGGGGTACTGAGGCGGCTGTTCGTTCTTCCGATAAGGTTCTATCAGAGGTTTGTAAGTCCCATGTTTCCGCCGAGATGCAGGTATTATCCGAGCTGCTCGGCTTACGCCGTCACCGCCGTACAGAAGCACGGCATCATAATGGGTACGGTGCTTGCGGTATGGAGACTTCTGCGGTGCAATCCGTGGAGCAGGGGCGGAGTGGATCATGTGCCCGATAAGATCACAAGGATCTATTTTATTCCGAAAGACCCGGGAAAAGACCGAGGCGGCTTCAGCAAGGAAAAAAGGAATAGGAAAAAGAAAAAAATGTCCCCCGATTCAAACGGGGCGCGGACGGCGTTCAAAAAGCCGTCTTAAGGGAAAGGAAAATATAATATGGGTATACTTGCCATGCCCTTCGGCTGGCTCATGAAGGGCTGCTATCTGCTGGTAAAAAATTACGGTATCGCTCTTCTGATCTTTACGATAATCACCAGACTGATAACGCTGCCTTTGAATATCAAGCAGCAGCGCAGCACCGCAAGAATGTCGCAGATACAGCCGGAGCTTGAAAAGCTAAAGCAGAAGTACGGCAAGAATCAGGAAAAGCTGAACGAAGAAACGATGAGGCTCTACTCGGAGAATAATATCAACCCGATGGCGAGCTGTCTTCCCGCGCTGATACCTATAATACTTCTTTACGCGATGATACCCGTAGTTTACAAGCCGATGACCTATATCACCAACGCGGACAAGAATAATATCGAGGCGGATTCGGAGCTTATAAGGAACCTTTATTCGATAAGCACCGTTATCGACAGAGACGGCGAGACCGTTGACCAGATACTCGCGGGTCTTACCGGTGATGAAAGAGTCGGCAAGCTTGAGGAAAAGGTTAACGCGATACTCGAATCCGAAGACGATACTTACAAGAACGATAAAAAGGTCCTTTCGGCTATCGGCAGCGACGATATGAAGACCGCTCTGACCGTGCTTTCGGAAAACGAGGGGCTCGATACGTTCATCTCCGACAAGAATATATTTACTGCAAACATAATGCAGAACCGCTACGGCACCGAGGTACTGTTCTTCAATTTCCATAACAAGGCTGACGGAAAATATCTCGGTATACTGCATAACGACGTTCAGCAGGAGATAAAGAAGTTCAATTATACCGCGTTCGGGCTCGATCTCGGCAAGATACCGGCTACTACCGACGCTACCGTGATGATACCGATAGCTTCGGCGGTATTGCAGCTCATTACTACGATAATTTCACAGATCTTCCAGAAAAAGAACAATCCGGAAATGAAAATGCAGGGCTCTATGCTCATGATGCTCCTGATGTTCCCTCTGCTTTCGCTGTGGATAGGCTTTAAATTCCCCTGCGCACTTGGTATATACTGGATATATTCATCGTTGTTTGCGGTAGCGCAGGTATTTTTCCTCAATATTGTATACACGCCCGAAAAGATCAAGGAAATGGCGGCTAAGGACAACGAAAAAGCCAGACAGCGCAAGAAAGCCAAGGGTCCTTCTATGCTGGAGAAGGCTCTTGAGATCAAAAACGAGCAGAACGGAGGCAGTTCTTCCGTTAAGCTCGAAAAGAAGAATAACGACGATAATGACGACAGCGACGATGATGGCGATAAGAAACTGACGAAGTCTCAGCAGAAAGAAGCAAACAGACAGAAACTTAACGAAGCAAGAAAAAGGTACGCCGAGAAGTACGGCGACGAATACCACGAGGACTAAATATCGCCGATTTTGCGGGCTTATAAGAGAACAGTCCGCACAGAAAGGAATGAGATAAATGAAGGAGAGATTTACAGCACCTACCGTTGAGGAAGCTAAGGCTCTTGCAGCCGAAAGCTTCGGAGTAAGTGTGGACAAGATAAATTTTACGGTCATAGAAGAGGTAAAGAAGGGGCTTTTCAGAAAGCCCAGCGTCAGCGTGCAGGCGGAGTATGAGCCTGCGGCTGTACCCTCGAAGGAGAGCACAGCGACCGTCAAGGTAATGGTGGCTGAGGAAGAAAAAAAGGCAGCAAAGCCCGTAAAAGCGCCTGAGTCTGCCAAGCCCGCGCCTGTTCCCGTTGCTGCGGAGCCTGTTAAACCCGCAGAGATCGTGAAGGAAGAGCCTGTATACTCGTTTGAGGCGGACGAAGAGCCCGCTGAGGCTCCCGCCAAGCCCATTGACAGCAAGGCTCTTGCTGCCAAGACCGAGGCAGCCGTGAACTATATTGTAAGTATTCTTGAGGGTATGGGTCTTGAGAATGTCAGCGCCGTACCCACAGAGGCTGACGGCGGCATCATCATCGAGCTCAATGCCGACGGTCTTAACGAGATGATAGGCAAAAAGGGCGAGCTGCTTGATTCCTTGCAGTATCTCTCTTCGCTCGTCTGCAACAGGATAGACAGAGAGTATTTCAGAATAACCACAGACAGCTGCGGCTTCCGTGCAAGAAGGAAGGCACAGCTTGAAAGGCTTGCCCATAAGCTGGCAAATAATGTTAAGAAGAGCGGCAGAACTCATTCCCTGGAGCCGATGAATCCCTACGAGAGGCGTATTATACACGCTGCCGTTTCGGAGGTCGAAGGCGTTACATCGAAATCTGTGGGCGAGGAGCCTTACAGAAAGGTCGTTATCAGCTCTACCGAGAAGAAGCCCCGCGATTTCAAGGGCGGAAAAGGAAACAGACGAGGCGGCGACAGGAAGGGTCATTACAACAAGTCAAAGCCGCATTACGACATCACCACAAGCTTCGAGAAGAACTACAAGAAGCCCAAGCCCGAGGACGATATGGACTTAGGCTCGGGAGCATACGGCAAGATCAATTTCTGATATTTTCGATAAGCCCGCAGGATTTTTTTCTGCGGGCTTTGATGTTATATTTACCGGACGTATGAACGGCTGATTTGACCCATAAAGTCTTTCATTTTAAGCCATGGTACGTCACTTCATCGGTTGTTATAAAGATAATATGAATTATAACAAGAATTATGTTAATACGGAAAAAAGCCGCGGGGTGAATCTTCCGCGGCTTTAATTCATGTGCAAAACCGATGCGCACCGATAGTAACAACGACAGGACGCGACCACATGAACGAATTTGAGGTCTTGGCGGGGTTGTAGTAGTAGATACAGCCGTAGGTGGGATCCCAGCCGTTCAGGGCGTCGCGGGCGGCGGAATAAGCGCTTTCGGAGATAGGCTGGTTGAATTGACCGTCCACGACCGCCGTAAACGCCCCGTTCTGATAAATAACGCCCGAGAGAGTATCGGGGAAGGAGGGGTGCTCAATGCGGTTTAAAATGACCGCTCCGACGGCTACCTGCCCCGTGTAAGGCTCGCCGCGGGCTTCCGCAGAGATGATTCGCGCAAGCAGGTAGATGTTCGATTCGGTAGCGGGAGGAATCGAGCCGACGCTGATGCCCAAAGCCTTAAGAGTAAGCGGACCTGCGGTACCGGTAGGAGTAATACCGCGCTGCTTCTGGAACTTGATGACAGCCTCGCGGGTCTTTTCGCCGTAATAGCCGGTAATGTCTTCGTGAAAAAGACCACGATCCTTAAGTTTTTGCTGAACGGCTCGAACCTCAGCCCCGCGTGAACCGACAGATGAAACGGCTGCGGAAGATTCGGGATAGGATAATGAGGTCACCGCAAGCAGCGCCGAAAGACATATCGCAAGAAGCAGAAGAGAAAAGTCGCGAATCAGAGAACGAATACTGAACATAATAAATCCTCATTTCATAAAGATTATTTTTCAACATAAGTGTGTGCAAAAACGGGAAAAATATACTTGAAGAAAAATAACAGTGCATAATGATGCTAAATAAATAATAATATTACAAAAAAATAGTTAATCATACAAAGTGAAAAAAATCTCGAAAAAATAGTTGACAACTCGACAAAGACATGATATAATAATTAAGCTGTCTGAGAGAAACGAACAGAAAACTTAAAAGATAAGGCTTTGAAGAAACATCAGATAGAAAATACACTTAAAGTTCATAAACAGTTAATTAAAGATTTAAAAAATCTTAATTGACAAAAAGAAATAAATAGTGTATAATTA